>NZ_JACJDO010000028.1:0-53902 GCF_014163535.1 Pseudoalteromonas sp. SR45-4 | reverse complement strand
CGAGTGCCCACACAGATGATTGCTTTATATTGTTAAAGAACGTTTTGAGTCGCTTTAGCGTCTCAAGGGATGCGTATAATACATCCTTTATTTTTCGAGTCAACACTTTGTTTTAAACTTTCTTTTTGGAAGATTTAAAACCGAAGTTTTATTTAACTCTCTGAGTAGTTGCTGCCTTGCTATGCATCGGCGTTTCCCTTCTCAGTGGGGTCGCATTATAGGGATAAACGAGTGAGGGTCAACACTTTATTTCCGCTTTATGACAATTAAATGAATATTGTATAAAAGGCATACAAACAAAGGCTTGCAATGAAGTTTAAGCTTAAAAAAGCACCAAATAAATGGCAGTAATAGGGAAGTTATAGTTACGCTAGGTAGAAGGTAGGTTGTTTAGTTTAAATGTTATGTTTAAATAATTAAATGCGGCTTAGTTATAGTACTTTACTGAGTAGCTCTAAATAAATTAAGAGCCGGTACTTTGCACCTTTTAAGGTTTAGCAAAATACTCAGTTAAATATCTGATGTAGAGTAGGGGGCTCATATCGTTCAGACAATAAAAAAGCGAGTTAATAACTCGCTTCTATCTACTTATACTTTTTAACTAAATATAAGTCGTTATTTTTTAACTGGGCGTTTCCAGCCATCTAAATTACGCTGTTTGCCTCGAGCAATAGCTAGTTGCTCATCTGCTACTGTATTCGTAATAACAGAGCCTGCACCAATTGTTGCCATTGCACCAATATTTACGGGTGCAACAAGCGATGAGTTAGAACCAATAAAGGCATTGTTGCCAATAATGGTTTTTGCTTTATTAACGCCGTCATAGTTACAGGTAATAGTACCCGCGCCAATATTAACCTTTTCGCCAATTTCAGCATCACCTAGGTAACTTAAGTGATTAGCTTTAGAGCCTTTACCTAAACGGGTTTTTTTCATTTCGACGAAGTTACCAACATGTGAGTCTTCTTCCATAATTGCACCTGGGCGAAGGCGGGCATAGGGACCAAGCGTACATTTAGCAGCAACTGTTGCATCTTCTAAGAGTGTATTAGCTTTTATTATAACGTTATCGCCAATGCTGCAGTTTTTGAGCACACAGTTTGGTCCAATTTCAACGTTATGACCTATAGTCACTTTGCCTTCAAAAATCACGTTTATATCTATTAGTACATCTTCACCGGTGGTGACTGTTCCGCGAACATCTATACGGGCAGGATCGGCAAGTGTTGCCCCATTAAGCATTAATTCTTGTGCTTGCCATGCTTGGTACGCACGTTCAAGGCCAGCTAGTTGTATACGATTATTAGCGCCTTCTACTTCCATTGGGTGATCTGGCTGAGCTGATGTAATTTCGACACCTTCGCTATGCGCCATTGCCACTATGTCGGTTAGGTAATATTCGCCTTGTGCATTATTGTTAGATAAGTTGCCTAACCAGCTTTTTAGCAATCGACCATTAACGGCCATAATACCGGTATTTACTTCGCTAATAAGTAATTGCTCTGGGCTGGCATCTTTTTGCTCAACAATACCCACTAACTTGCCATCAACACGTAGCATACGTCCGTAACCATTTGGATTGGCTAAATTTACGGTTAATACCGCTAAACCATGTTTAGGTGTCGCAGCTAATAAACGTTCAAGCGTTGATTGCTTAGTTAAAGGCACGTCACCGTATAAAATCAGCACTGTTTCATCGTCATTAACATGAGAGTTGGCTTGCGCTACTGCATGACCCGTACCTAACTGCTCAGCTTGGAGTACCCAATTTACGTTGTTGTTGGCCAGTTGTTGTTGTAATAGTTCGCCACCATGACCGTAAACTAAGTTAGTAGTAGTTGCACCTAGTGCTTTTGCGTTATCAATAACGTGCTGCACCATAGGTTTGCCAGCCACTTTATGAAGAACTTTAGGTAGCGCTGAGCGCATGCGAGTACCTTTACCCGCTGCAAGAATAACCGTTGTTAGAGACATTAAAACAATTTCCTTTTTTCGTTGTTTTAGCTAAATAAGCGCGTACTGGTGCACAGTAGATTATGTAAATCACATCATGTGCAAATACTCAGTAGCTTAATTACTGACTACTGAATCTTGGCTGAAACACTCAGACACTTCAATGGCGTTATTGTAACGGGGATTAGTGATGGATATAAGTAACAAGGGATAAATAGTGAGCACAAAAAGTAAATTTATAATTTTTATAACATTGCTGATTTATATTACAGACACAAAAAAGCCCACGTTATGTGGGCTTTTAAAAACCAGATAGGCTTACTTTTTACGTAATTGCTGAATAATGCGTAGCTGAGCAATTGCTTCAGCTAGTTGCACTGCGGCTTGATTATAATCAAGTTCAGCAGATGCACCTTTCGCCATTTGAGCTTCAGCGTCACGTTTAGCAGCTTCTGCAGCTTGCTCGTCAAGGTCTTCACCACGAACAGCTGTATCAGCAAGAACAGTCACTAGATTAGGTTGTACTTCTAATGTACCGCCAGCAATGTAGATGAACTCTTCTTCACCAAATTGCTTAACTAAACGTACCATACCAGGTTTAAGGGCAGTAAGTAGTGGAGCGTGACCAGCATTAACGCCTAACTCACCTTCACTACCAGTAACTTGAATCGATTCAACACGGCCAGAGAACAAACTCTGCTCTGCGCTTACTACATCAAGATGTACAGTCATAGCTGCCATACTCCCCTCCTAAGTTACATGCTTTTGGCTTTTTCTTGAGCTTCTTCGATAGAGCCAACCATGTAGAACGCTTGCTCTGGCATGTCATCAAATTCACCGTTTAAGATGCCTTTAAAGCCAGAAATTGTATCTTTTAGTGATACGTATTTACCAGACGCGCCTGTAAACACCTCTGCCACGAAGAATGGCTGAGATAGGAAACGTTGGATTTTACGTGCACGAGATACAAGTTGCTTATCTTCGTCAGAAAGCTCGTCCATACCTAGGATTGCAATGATGTCTTTAAGTTCTTTATAACGCTGAAGAACTGTTTGAACGCCACGTGCTGTATCGTAGTGCTCTTGACCAATTACTTGTGGGTCAAGTTGACGTGAAGATGAATCAAGTGGGTCTACCGCTGGGTAGATACCAAGTGACGCGATATCACGCGAAAGTACTACCGTTGCGTCTAAGTGAGCAAAGGTAGTTGCTGGAGATGGATCCGTTAAATCATCCGCAGGTACGTATACCGCTTGGATTGAAGTGATTGAACCCGTCTTAGTAGAAGCAATACGCTCTTGTAATACACCCATTTCTTCAGCAAGTGTAGGCTGGTAGCCTACCGCTGATGGCATACGACCAAGAAGTGCAGATACTTCTGTACCAGCAAGTGTGTAACGGTAGATGTTATCTACGAAGAAAAGTACATCGCGACCTTCGTCACGGAACTTTTCAGCCATAGTAAGACCTGTTAACGCTACGCGTAAACGGTTACCTGGAGGCTCGTTCATCTGACCGTATACAAGCGATACTTTATCAAGTACGTTTGAATCGTTCATCTCATGGTAGAAATCGTTACCTTCACGTGTACGCTCACCAACACCGGCGAATACTGAGTAGCCGCTGTGCTCGATTGCGATGTTACGGATAAGTTCCATCATGTTTACGGTTTTACCAACACCGGCACCACCGAATAAACCAACTTTACCACCTTTAGCGAATGGACATACAAGGTCGATAACCTTGATACCAGTTTCTAAAAGCTCAACTGAACTTGATTGCTCTTCGTAAGTAGGCGCTGCACGGTGAATAGACATACGGTCTTCTTCGCCGATTGGGCCAGCTTCATCGATTGGCTCACCAAGTACGTTCATGATACGACCAAGTGTTGCTTTACCAACTGGAACTTGAATCGACTCACCTGTATTCATTACCGAAGCACCACGACGCAAACCGTCTGTAGTACCCATAGCGATAGTACGTACCACACCGCCACCTAACTGTTGTTGAACTTCTAGAGTCAACCCTGTTAAATCGCCATCTGTTACTCTTAGCGCGTCATATACGGCTGGCACGTTGTTTTGTGGAAATTCAATATCCACAACGGCACCGATAATTTGGACGACCTTACCTAAACTCATGTCTATTCCTCTCGTTAATCTTTGCCTGAAGCATTAAACTGCTGCTGAACCAGAACAAATCTCACTAATTTCTTGTGTGATTGCTGCTTGGCGAGCTTTGTTATAAATAAGCTGTAACTCATCCATAAGGTCGCCGGCATTGTCTGTTGCAGCTTTCATTGCAACCATGCGGGCAGCCTGCTCAGATGCAGCATTTTCAACTACACCTTGGTATACTTGAGACTCAACAAACCGTACTAACAACGCTTCTAAAATAGCGTCTGGGTTTGGCTCATACAAGTAATCCCATGTGTGGGCAGATACTTCTTCTTCAGCTTTTGGCAAAGGGAGTAACTGATCTACTGTTGGCTCTTGCTTCATGGTATTTACAAACTTGTTGTATACCAAGAATAAACGGTCAATTTTACCTTCAGAGAATGCATCAAGCATTACTTTTACAGGACCAATTATCTCCTGAATTGAAGGTTTATCTCCTAAGCCTGCTTTTTTAGCAAGGACTTGACCACCAAAGCGTTGGAAGAAACCAGCAGCTTTACTGCCTAAAGTTGCAAACTCTGCGCTTACACCTTTTTCTTTCCATGCTTTAATATCTAGTGCAACTTTTTTAAACTCATTTGAGTTTAAACCGCCACACAGACCACGGTCTGTAGAGATAACAATATAACCAACTCGTTTTACTTCACGCTCTTCTAAAAAAGGGTGGGTAAAATCAAGATTTGCCTGAGCAACACGACCAATCACTGTGCGTAATTTTGCAGCGTATGGACGGCTTGTAGCAACGCGTTCTTGCGCCCTTTTCATTTTAGACGCAGCAACCATTTCCATTGCGCTAGTGATCTTTTGAGTATTTTTAATACTACCGATCTTGCTTTTAATCTCTTTTCCGCTGGCCATGACTCTCTCTCCGAATCAAGGTGTGCTTTAGTTTCCTAAAGCGCACCATTAATAACTATATTACCAAGTTTGCGTAGACTTGAACTTCGTTAGAAGTTCTTTAAGTTGCGCTTCGATCTCGGCGTTGTAGTTACCAGTTTCATTGATTTGAGCCACAAGCTCTGCGTATGTGCTATTTGCATACGAAAGTAAAGCCGCTTCAAAATCCATGATCTTAGCGATCTCGATATCTTGAAGGAAACCTTTTTCAGCAGCAAATAACGACAAAGACATTTCAGCAACAGACATTGGCGCGTACTGTTTCTGCTTCATTAGCTCTGTTACACGCTCACCATGCTCAAGTTGAGCACGAGTTGCATCATCAAGGTCAGACGCGAACTGCGAGAACGCAGCTAATTCACGGTACTGAGCTAGGGCTAGACGAATACCGCCACCTAGTTTCTTAACGATTTTAGTTTGTGCAGCACCACCAACACGCGATACCGAAATACCAGCGTTTACTGCCGGACGGATACCTGAGTTGAATAGGTCAGTTTCTAAGAAAATTTGACCATCGGTGATAGAGATAACGTTAGTCGGTACGAACGCAGAAACGTCGCCGCCTTGAGTTTCAATGATTGGCAATGCCGTCAATGAACCAGTTGTACCTTTCACTTCACCATTAGTGAACTTTTCAACGTATTCAGCGTTTACACGCGAAGCACGTTCTAAAAGACGAGAGTGAAGATAGAATACGTCACCTGGGTATGCTTCACGACCTGGTGGGCGCTTAAGTAGTAATGAAATTTGACGATAAGCAACTGCTTGCTTAGACAAATCATCATATACGATTAAAGCGTTTTCACCGCGGTCACGGAAGTATTCACCCATAGTACAGCCCGCGAACGGTGCTAAGTACTGAAGTGCCGCTGATTCAGAAGCAGATGCAACAACTACGATAGTATTTGCTAATGCACCGTGCTCTTCTAATTTGCGAACTACGTTAGCAATAGTAGATGCTTTTTGACCAATCGCAACGTACACACACTTAACGCCTGTGCCTTTTTGATTGATGATTGCATCGATTGCTAGTGCAGTTTTACCTGTTTGGCGGTCACCAATGATAAGTTCACGTTGACCACGACCAACTGGAATCATCGCATCGATAGATTTATAACCAGTTTGTACTGGCTCATCTACAGATTTACGCTCGATTACACCTGGTGCAATTTTTTCTACAGGTTCAAACCCGTCATTATCTAGCGCGCCTTTACCATCGATCGGAGCACCTAGTGTGTTAACAACACGACCAAGTAGACCAGGACCAACAGGCACTTCTAAAATACGACCAGTTGTATATACTTTTACGCCTTCAGTAAGATCCGCGTACGGACCCATTACTACTGCACCAATTGAGTCGCGCTCAAGGTTTAGTGCGATAGCATAACGGTTGCCTGGAAGCTCAATCATCTCACCTTGCATACAGTCAGCTAGACCGTGGATGCGGATGATACCGTCTGTAACAGATACAATAGTACCTTCGTTACGAGCTTCACTTACAACTTCGAACTGCTCAATACGTTGTTTGATCAGATCTGAAATTTCAGTGGAATTAAGTTGCATGCTCTTTTTCCCAATTACGATTGTAGTGTTGTGGCTAAGCGGTTTAATTTACCGCGAATAGAGCCGTCGATTACAGTGTCACCCGCCTTAATAATAAGGCCTCCAACTACTGCTGCGTCTTCACTACAATTCAGCTTAACTTTGCGTGCGAAACGTTTTTCAAGTGCCGCTACCAATGACTCTTGTTGCGCTGCAACAAGAGGGGTTGCCGAAATCACATCAACGTCGATTTCTTTGTCGTATTCTGCTTTAAATTTAGCAAATAACTGTGCAACTGCTGGTAGTGCGATCAAACGTCCATTTTCAGCCATCACCTTAACTAGGTTCTGACCTTGTTCGTTGAGCTGCTCAGCACAAATTTGAATAAATAATTCAGCTTGTGTAGTAGCAGTAGGCATACCCGCTAGAAGCGCAGATGCTTTTTCATTGCTAGCAACGTGGCCAGCAAAAAATAACATCTCGTTCCAACTTTCAATAGTGCCTTTTTCAACGGCAAGTTCAAAAGCCGCTTTAGCGTATGGGCGAGCGATAGTAGTCAATTCAGACATGCTCATACCCTCCTAGTTACAGCTCAGCGACAAGTTTTTCAACGATGTCACTATGTGCAGCTTGATTAATTTCACGCTCTAAAATTCTCTGTGCGCCAACCACTGCCAGAGTTGCTACTTGCTTACGTAGCTCTTCTGTCACACGGTTACGCTCTGATTCAATTTCAGAGTGCCCTTGAGCAATGATTTTTTCACGCTCTTGTTGACCACGAACTGTCTCTTCGTCAACAATTAGCACAGCACGCTTTTTAGCTTGGTCTATGATATCAGCCGCTTGAACTTTGGCATCTTTAAGCTGTTCTGCAGCTTTCTTTTGCGCTAGTTCTAAGTCTTTTTCGGCTCTATCAGAGGCAGCTAAACCATCTTCGATTTTTTTCTGGCGAGCTTCAATTGCACCGTTTAGTGGTGGCCATACGAACTTCATACAAAAAAGTACGAACACCGTAAACGCAATCAATTCACCGATAAGAGTGGCGTTTAAATTCACAACCGCTCCTCCTTAAATAGTAAGCTGTTCAAAAAATAAAATTAAAGTACGAACAACAATACCATAGCGATACCAACACCAATCATTGCTACAGCATCGATTAGACCAGCAAGGATAAACATTTTAACTTGTAGCGAAGGTGCAAGCTCAGGTTGACGCGCACATGCTTCAAGGAATTTACCGCCCATGTTACCAAAACCAACTGCTGTACCGATTGCACCGAAGCCAATTAGTAAAGCTACTGCGATGTACTTAAGACCTAATACTAGTTCCATTTTTTTCTCCAAAGTTTCAATTGTAATTAAAGTTAAATATTAAAGGTAAAGATTATAAATTAGTGATTATCTGAACTTGCCATGCTTAGGTAAACAATGGTCAGCATCATAAATAAGAATGCTTGCAGTGTAATAACTAAGATATGGAATACTGCCCATACAAAGTGCAGTGGTAACTGCATAAAACCAATTGCGCCAATCAAGATGAAAATCAATTCACCTGCATACAAGTTACCAAATAAACGTAGTGCTAACGAAAATGGCTTAGAAACCAATGCGATAAGCTCAAGTAACAAGTTGAAAGGAATCAATAAAATTTGCACAAACACGTTATTAGAGCTAAACGGGTGAAGCGTTAGTTCTTTAATAAAGCCGCCAATGCCTTTGATTTTTATTGCAAAACCAACCATTAAAATAAATACACCCAGCGCAAGTGCAGAGGTCATATTAATATCGGTAGTCGGTACAATTTTCATGTACACGTCGTGTGAGTCCATACCGAATGCTGTTTCACCAACGAAACCTGCAAATGATGGTAAAAAGTCAACCGGGATTAAGTCCATTAAGTTCATTAAGAACACCCAAACGAATATCGTTAGGGCTAATGGCGCAATAAGCTTACTTTTACCGTGGAAGGTATCGCGTACGTTGTCGCCAACGAACTCAACGATAATTTCAATAAAACACTGAAATTTTCCTGGTACACCAAGTGTTGATTTTTTTGCGGCACTACGGAAGATCCATAAAAATATTAGACCTAATCCGATAGACCATGCGAGGGTATCCACATGCCATGTCCAGAATCCACTATCCGCACATGCTTTATTGAAGGCTAAACCGGCATCGGTCGAACACATCTTCGCATTGGTCAAGTGGTGCTGAATATGGCTAGATAGAGTAACTTCTTCTGCAGCCATGTTATATCCCAAAGTTAATGTTTAAAAAAAACGGGTGCAAACAATCCAGTAAACAACACCAACACATAAGCACTAAAAAAAGGCAGTAACACTACCGGGTAAAGCTTTAGTATTAGCGCGAACAATATGATTGTTAGCATAAATTTTAGTCCGTTGCCGCGTTTTAACGAGGCATACGCTTGATTTGCTTTACTCGCACCCATATATCTGAATGCGTAGAGGGCAAATACTAAGTGGGGGAGTACTGCTACGGTGCCTCCAGCAAATGCTGATAGCCCGGCATTTATTCCCCAACCTAAAAAAATAATTACTGTAGTAACTAACGCTACTACTCCCTGCAGAAGAATTAATTTCAATGCGGCAAGCCTATACGGTCTTGCTAACTTATTCGTCACGTTTAGTTAACCTTAATGGCGTTCTAATTGTCAGGGTATGAAAACTGGCGAAATTATACTTAATCCTGCCAGTTTTGCAACTTGAGTAGCTGTATTGTGGTGTAAAATAACGACAATTGTCTCATTTTAGACATGTTATTTATTAATGCTGGGAATAGTCTTGGTTGATACGGTTTAAAATGCCATCTAATTCATCAAGGTTTGTGTAAGAAATAACCAACTTACCTTTGCCTTTTTTGTTATAGTTTATTTCTACTTTGGCACCTATGTTTTCAGCGAGTTGTTGCTCTAAGTGTTTAACATCTGGATCTTTTTCTGTTGCTTCTTTAGCGGCTACAGGCTCTAAAATTGAACGTACAAGCTTTTCGGTTTCTCGCACTGTAAGTGCTTTAGCCACAGCTAAACGCGCCGCATCAGATTGCGTATCTCCCTCAAGCGCTAATAAACAACGAGCGTGGCCCATTTCAATATCGCCGTGTTCTAACAATGTTTTTACGTCATTATTTAAATTATTTAAACGCAATAAATTAGTCACTGTAGTACGAGATTTACCAACGGCATCGGCTACTTGTTGATGCGTTAATTCAAACTCATTTAGTAAACGGTTTAAAGCAACCGCTTCTTCCATGGCATTTAAATCTTCACGCTGAATATTTTCTATTAAAGCAATAGCAACCGCAGCTTCATCGGGTACATCTTTAATAATACAAGGTACAGTATCAAGCTTAGCAATTTGCGCTGCACGCCAACGACGTTCACCGGCAATAATTTCATAGCTATTTTGAGCAATAGGGCGCACTACAATTGGCTGAATAATGCCTTGCGCACGAATTGAACTAGCTAACTCTTCTAATGCTTCTTCCGACATATCTTTACGCGGTTGATATTTACCCGAGTGTAAAAATTCGATCGGTAATTTTTGTAATTCGCTTTGTTGAGATTGCGTTACATTGTGCATAATGTCAGTTGTATTTGACGAATTTTGCTCATTGCTACTTGTTGGTGCAGGTTTTGATGAACTTAACAGAGCATCGAGTCCTCGGCCTAAACCTCTTTTTTTAGCAGACATATTATTTTTTTACCTCAAAGTTAGGCGACAACTGGCGTTGTTTTTTCTTTTCTGCGTAACATTTCACCAGCCAGTGCTAAATATGCTTTAGCACCACTTGATGCCCGGTCATAATACATCGCTGGTGCACCAAAACTTGGTGCCTCGGCTAAGCGAACATTACGCGGGATCACTGTGCGGTAAACTTTATCGCCAAAATGTTGTTTTAATTGTTCTGATACATCATTAGCTAATCGATTACGCGGATCGTACATAGTACGAAGTATGCCTTCAATTTGTAGCTTAGGATTAACTAACTTGGCAAGTTGCGTAATGGTGTCCATTAATGCGGTTAAACCTTCTAACGCATAATATTCACATTGCATAGGGACTAAAATAGAGTCGGCTGCAGCCATGGCATTTACTGTTAACATATTTAAAGAAGGAGGGCAGTCGATAAAAATGAATTCATATTGGTCTTGAATTTTTTCCAGCGCATTACGCAAACGTACTTCGCGGGCAAATAATTCCATTAATTTTACTTCTGCAGCGGTTACATCACCATTTGCAGCAATCATATGATATTCACCAGAGGTTTCTTTAATTATAACCTCTTCAATTGGCTTGTTTTCTATCAGCAAATCGTAAATAGTTGGCACGTCGCCATACTTATCTACGCCACTACCCATAGTGGCATTACCTTGCGGATCGAGATCAATTAACAACACTTTTCGTTTTGTTGCAGCCATAGATGCAGCGAGGTTAACAGCGGTTGTAGTTTTACCTACACCACCTTTTTGATTTGCTAATGCGATGACTTTTGCCACAGTGTCTCTGATCCCTAGTCTTTAGAAAGAATAATTAAATGTCGTTGTGCATCTAAATTAGGTACTTCTAATGCAATTTTTTGCTCAAACTTAACGCCAGTCGGTAATGACTCTAGCTCTTCGCTAGGGAACACACCTTTAAGGGCAATAAATTTTCCTGAATGATCAATTAAGTGTCCACACCAGTCAACCATATCTTGCAATGAAGCAAATGCGCGACTGAGTACACCATCTAATTTAACACTTGGCTGATATTCTTCAACTCTTGACTGCACCGGAGTGACGTTATCAAGTCCTAGCTCATGTTTAACATGCATTAAAAAACGCACACGTTTACCTAAACTATCAAGTAACACAAAATGAGTGTTAGGTAATGCAATTGCTAATACAATACCAGGTAAGCCAGGGCCAGTTCCTACATCAATATAATGATGACCGGGTAAATGAGGTGCAACAACTAAGCTGTCCATTATGTGCTTAACCATCATTTCTTCAGGTAAGCGTACTGAGGTTAAATTATAAGCTTTGTTCCACTTAGTTAATAACTCAACGTAACGAACCAGCTGTTGCTGTTGTTTTTCGGTTAGCGCAATATTAGTTTGCGCTAACAATGTAGTTAATTGTTGCTGTAACACTAGGTACCCTCGCCGTTATGCAGATTTGCGTAACAAGCCTTGCTTCTTCAGATACACCAATAATAACGAAATCGCCGCTGGGGTGATACCAGAAATACGCGAAGCTTGACCAATAGTGTCTGGACGAGCATCAATCAGCTTAGCAACAACCTCATTTGATAAACCCGATACGGTTTTATAATCAAACTCTTTTGGTAAAATTGTTTGCTCATGGCGTAACTGTTTATTGATCTCATCTTGCTGGCGCACAATATAACCTGCGTACTTTGTATGGATCTCAACTTGTTCAAGCGCGGCTTGATTAGTAAATTCAGATCCTAAGCCGTCAATTGCCATTAGATCGTTATAACGAATTTCAGGACGACGTAATAATTCCTCTAAACTAGCTTCACGCGTTAATGGCGTTTTTAGCAATGCATTAACTTGATCTATCATAGTATGATCTTTGTGGATCCAGGTATCTTTAATACGCTGTTTCTCTTTAGCGATCACTTCCATTTTTTCGTTATATGCCTGCCAACGTTCGTCATTCACTAAGCCTAATTCGCGGCCTTTTTCAGTTAAACGAATATCGGCATTATCTTCACGTAATAATAAACGGTATTCAGCACGGCTAGTAAACATACGATAAGGTTCTTTCGTTCCCAAAGTAGTTAAGTCGTCAATAAGTACACCCACATAAGCTTCGTCACGACGTGGAGTCCAAGACTCTTTACCCTGAACTTTTAAAGCAGCATTCATACCTGCAATTAAACCTTGAGCACCCGCTTCTTCATAACCGGTAGTACCATTTATTTGGCCCGCAAAAAATAAGCCATCAATAAATTTAGTTTCTAATGAACGTTTTAAATCGCGCGGATCAAAAAAGTCATATTCAATAGCATAACCAGGACGACAAATATGAGCGTTTTCAAAGCCAGTAATAGATTGCACAATTTCAATTTGCACATCAAACGGTAAACTGGTCGAAATACCATTAGGGTATAACTCATATGATGTTAAACCTTCTGGCTCAACAAAAATTTGATGTTTGTCTTTATCAGCAAAACGAACAATTTTATCTTCAATAGAAGGGCAGTAGCGCGGGCCTATGCCTTCAATAACACCACCATACATTGGCGAGCGATGTAAGTTTTTACGAATAACATCATGGGTCTTTTCATTAGTAAAGGTGATGTAACACGGTATTTGTTGTGGGTGATCACTTGGTTTACCCATAAATGAAAATACCGGTATAGGTGTATCACCTGCTTGTTCTTGCATTTTACTAAAATCAACAGTACGGGCATCAATACGTGGTGGAGTACCGGTTTTTAAACGATCCACTCTAAAAGGTAATTCACGTAAACGATCAGCCAATGCAATTGAAGGAGGATCGCCTGCACGACCACCTTTAAAGTTTTCTAAACCTATATGTATTTGGCCACCTAAAAAAGTACCTACGGTTAGCACAACACTTGGAGCACTAAAACGTAAACCCATTTGGGTAACCACACCAGTAACACGATCGTTTTCAACAATAAGATCATCACACGATTGTTGAAAAATCTTTAAGTTATCTTGGTTTTGCAATGTTGTTTGAATTGCCGCTTTGTACAAAGCACGATCAGCCTGTGCTCGGGTTGCACGAACGGCTGGGCCTTTTGAAGAATTAAGTGTGCGAAATTGGATCCCGCCTTTGTCAATGGCCTGTGCCATTGCACCACCTAGAGCGTCAATTTCTTTAACTAAGTGACCTTTGCCAATGCCACCAATTGCTGGGTTACATGACATTTGACCAAGGGTATCCATATTGTGAGTTAGCAGCAGGGTATTCATCCCCATACGTGCGGCTGCCAATGCGGCTTCAGTGCCAGCATGTCCACCACCTACTACGATAACGTCAAAATTTTCGTGAAAAATCATTAATGGGATCCTACTTAAATCAAACCAGTAAACTTCAAAAGGGAGCGTATTCTACCTAGAATTTAGCAGAAGATAAATGATTAACAGCGGTCAAGATCTAAGTGTGTGATCTCTAATAATATAAAGGATCTTTTAAAGAGATCTTTTATTACTATTACTACTACTGAAGCACTTTTCTGTTGATAAGGTTTAGATCTTTATTTAAAACATGCGATTAGATCTGATCTAAAGTTGTGAACATGATCGGATCATCCAGCGAATAAGCTCTGATCAAAAAGGCACTTTATGCACAGGGCAATATCAACCGGATCTTATCCAATGGATAAGCATAGCTATAAACGCAGTTTAATCAGTGTTTATCCACAAAAACTATTAAATTATTAGTAAATTGTGGGTAACTTTAATTTGGTTTTTTAGCTTGATCTATTAATTTAAGCCTGTTTTAGCTAGCCAAGAGTCAAGCCAGGCCAGTGCAGTATCCTCTGGTAGCGCTTCATCAAGAATATTAAGCTCTAAGCGTTCGGCTACTCTAAGTGCACCTTTTTGTGCTAATAACTCATCTATATTGCGCCCAGCAAGGTTATAAGTATCGTAACTGGTATCGCCTAAACCAATGACTGAGTATTTTATATTAGATAAATCATCAGCTTGTGTTAAATCGTCAATAAAGCTAATCAGATTTTCAGGGTAATCCCCTGCACCATAAGTGGATGTACATATTAACCAAATAGTATTTTGCTGATCTATATCGTTAAATACAGGCTGTTCATGTAGTTGCGTACTAATACTTTGAGCATTAAGTTGATCAGCTAATTGTTCTGCAACATATTCAGCGGATCCCATTTGGCTGCCAATAATAATATTTACTGCACTCATTAATTTTTGTGATCACATAGCTTTTAATTGCCGCTCATAATAACTGAGTTTGTATAACAGTAAAGTTAAGAGTGCTTTTTTGTATAACTATTTTAGCTGTAATTTTAGCCTTGGTTATTTATAACGACTCAAGTTGTTGATTAAATAGGGTTTAACAAATAATCTTTAAATGTAATCTTCTGATCAAGTTGTTGATAACAGTGGGGAAAGCTCTGTTTAAAGCCACTTTTTTATTTATGATTGATCGCTAAGTTATTGATTTAAAGAATATGAAAATGCTTAAATAGAGCTTATTAAGCAATAATATATACCCTGATCATAATGTGGATAGAATGCCTGTTGATAAGTGCTATTTAGATCATAAAATAAATTTAAATGAGATCAAATAAAGCTGATCTTTTTATTAAATGAGTCAATTAACAGTAAATAGTTAGTTTTAATGGCGGATCTAGGATATTTACTTAGTTAAATACGGAAATTTAAGTCTCTATAAAAGGTAATAAAGGCTAATTGTGGATAACTGATCTGAGATTATTTATTTTTTCAGCGCAGATCATCATTAATTTTAGCTAACTTGGCCGACCAAAAATATAATTCACGCTTACTTGGTGTTGTGTTGCTCTACTCAATTTTATAAATATGCGTAATTTAGAGTCAATAAAAGCCTAAAGTAGGCTCCTATATTGAATGAATTATAAACATATATTGCAGTTCTTAAGCTTAATTAAGGCTATTTTAATAGGAAGTATTACCATAATAGCCACCGTAAAATTGATCCACTGCAGTTAAAATAGCAGTCTGTTTTGTAAAAAACAGACTGCATTAATGCTATAAATTAGCCATTTTATAGCTATTAAAGTGGCATTATTTTTAGTTAAAACGACATTACTCTAACAAATAAAGACTGGCCAGCTCTTATCAGGCATTAATATTAGCGCAATAAAGCTGTTTTTAGGGAGGAAATAGGTAGTGAAAGCAGGGGATTTTGACAATAAAAAAGAGCCTCTAGGGCTCTTTAAAATATATTTGGCAACTTATTTACCAATACAAAACGAGCTAAATATTTTTCCAAGTAGGTCATCTGAGGTGAATTCACCGGTAATTTCGTTTAGATATTGCTGGGTTAAACGCAATTCTTCGGCGAGTATTTCGCCCGCTATATGCATTTCTAACTGAGCTTTACCTGTATCTAAGTGGTACGCTGCATGCTCAAGCGCATCAAGGTGGCGACGACGTGCCATAAAGCCGCCTTCTGTTGCACCATCAAAACCAATACAGGCTTTTAAATGCTCGCGAACCAGCTCAATACCATCGGCATTTTTAGCACTTAAACTGATGACCGGGTATTGCTGATTTTGCTCCATACCAACAACATCGCCCGATAAATCGGCTTTATTTCTAATCACTGTAACCCCTAATCCAACGGGTAATTTAGCCATAAATTCTGGCCAAATTTTATGGGGATCAGTATCAATAGTGTCGGTTCCATCAAGCATAAACAGCACTCGGTCGGCTTGGTTTATTTCATCCCATGCGCGCTCAATACCTATTTGTTCTACTAAATCAGGGCTTTCACGCAGACCTGCTGTGTCTATAATATGCAGTGGCATGCCATCTATATGTATATGTTCACGTAGTACGTCACGTGTAGTGCCGGCAATTTCGGTTACAATAGCGGCTTCGCGCCCAGCAAGGGCATTTAATAAGCTTGATTTACCCGCATTAGGGCGACCGGCAATAACAACCCGCATACCTTCGCGCATTATGCTGCCTTGCTTAGCTTGATCGGTTACCGTATTGAGCTGGGCAATAATGGCATCTAAATCGCCAGAAACTTTACCGTCAGATAAAAAATCGATTTCTTCATCGGGAAAATCAATTGCGGCTTCTACGTACATACGCAAGTGAATTACTTTTTCTACAAGTGTTTCTATGTGCTTAGAAAATTCACCTTGGAGAGACTGTAGGGCACTTTTAGCGGCTTGCTCTGAGGTTGCATTAATTAAATCGGCGATGGCTTCTGCTTGTGTTAAATCAAGCTTGTCATTCATAAATGCACGTTCAGAAAACTCCCCAGGCTTTGCTAAACGAACGCCCTCTATTTTACTAATTTCTTTAAGTAACATATCCAGTACTACAGGACCGCCGTGGCCTTGTAGTTCAAGTACATCTTCACCAGTGAATGAGTTAGGGCCGGCAAAGTAAATGGCAATACCTTGATCAAGTTGCTCGCCAGCAAG
Source organism: Pseudoalteromonas sp. SR45-4 (assembly GCF_014163535.1). Classification (NCBI taxonomy): domain Bacteria; kingdom Pseudomonadati; phylum Pseudomonadota; class Gammaproteobacteria; order Alteromonadales; family Pseudoalteromonadaceae; genus Pseudoalteromonas; species Pseudoalteromonas sp. SR45-4. Next base: position 37,159 of record NZ_JACJDO010000028.1, on the reverse strand, counting down.
GCTTTTAAATGGCACATAATCGGCGTAGCGAACTTTAGGTATTTTACCTACTACTTTTTCGGCAACACTTTTAGCAAGGCTGCCTGAAACGCGAATAATACCAACACCACCACGTCCGGGGGCTGTTGCTTGTGCTGCAATTGTGTCTTGATTGATCATGCTATTAATTTGCCAACAATGAGTAACTTTATGGCGGTATTGTAACCTATGGATTTATTTGTAGCGAATAGCTGTGGTGAAAAACAGGTAATAAAAAAGGCGACCGAAGTCGCCTTTATATAAGTAGGAGCTTAATTAGCCTCTTACTTTAATACCTTTCTTTTCCATGCCGCGGTAGATGATGAGCATCTGGACAATAGAAATAAGGTTAGACACTAACCAGTAAAGAACTAAACCAGATGGGAACCATAAGAAGAACACAGAGAAGATAACCGGCATAAAGGTCATCATTTTTTGCTGCATTGGATCGGTAACCGTCATAGGCTGTAATTTTTGCGTAATAAACATACTGGCGCCAAATAAGATTGGTAACACGTAGTATGGGTCTTTCGCAGAAAGGTCAGTTAGCCAAAAAATAAATTCAGCGTGGCGAAGTTCTGTTGATTCTAAGAACACGTAGAACAAGGCTAAGAAAATAGGCATTTGTAGCAAAATAGGGAAACAGCCACCCATAGGGTTCACTTTTTCTTTTTTGTACATTTCCATTGTGGCTTGGCCGAATTTTTGACGGTCGTCACCAAATTTTTCTTTAAGCGCTGCCATTTTAGGCTGAAGGGCACGCATTTTAGCCATTGAAGTATATTGCGCTTTAGTCAGTGGGTACATTAACGACTTAACGATAATAGTAATGGCAATAATAGCCACACCCCAGTTACCTAAAATACTGTGTAACCACTTTAACAATACAAATAAAGGTTGTGAGATAAACCATAACCAACCGTAATCTACGGTTAAATCTAAATCTGGGTGAATAGCTTCAAGTACATCAGACTCTTTAGGGCCCATATAATAAGTCGCAGTAAGTGTTTGCTCACTACCAGCTTGAATATTAACCGCTTCGTCTTTAACACCAATGATGGCAGCATTACTCTTAGTAATTAAACTATAAAGTGTATTTGACTGATCCTGCATTGGAACCCAAGCACTTACAAAGTAATGTTGAATAAACGCAACATAGCCACCAAGTGTAATTTTATTTAGGTTTTTGTCAGCCATATCTGAAAAACTGTACTTTTCGTACGGGTCATCATCAGTACCGTATGCTGCACCTAAATAGTTTTGATCAACCATGCTGCCTTTGTCTTGTACAGTGCGCTTAACTTGTGTGTAAAGCTGTACTTGAAGTGGCGTGCTAGTGGTGTTGTTAATTGTGTATTCTAAAGCAACATCATATTGACCTTTTTTGAATACATAGGTTTTTGTAAAGTTAACACCATTACTATCAGTAAACTGTAGCGGCACTCTAAGCTCATCACCCGTTAAAGTGTATGACTTTTGCTCTACGTGGTAAGTTGGGCGACCTTGTGCAGAAGCATCAGGACCATTTAAGCCAATTAAACCACTTTGTGAAAAGTATTGTTTACCATCAAACTCACCAAGCAGCATATAAGGTGTTTCACTGCCTTTAGTTTCTTCATATTGAAGTAAGTAAGTTTCAACAATATCACCGCCTCGGGTATCAATTTTAACTTTGAAAACATCTGTTGTAATTTCAATTACAGAGCGTTTTGCTAAAGTTGCTGAGGCAGGTAACGCAGAGTCAGATGAAGTTGGTACATAATCTTCTGATTCTGATGATGTTGGGTTTAATGTTTGTGTGGTGGCACTCGGATCGGCTTTTGGCGTGTTGTAATCAGTATTCCATTCTTGAAATAATAAAAACGACACCAGCATCAGGCCAATGAATAAAAACGTGCGTTGCGATTCCATAACAGCTCTTATTTCTCGTGTTGGTGGTTAATATGGGTTAATTTTTCAGGAACGGGGTCGTTCCCACCTGAATGTAAAGGATGGCATTTTAATATGCGTTTAACTGCTAACCAACTGCCTTTTACTGATCCATGCAAATTAATTGCTTGAATAGCGTAACTAGAGCACGTTGGATTAAAACGACAATGCGGACCTAATAGCGGGCTAATCCACTTTTGATAACCGCGGATAAATAAAACTAAACAATACGTTGGCAAAGCAACAAGTGGTTTAAGTAACCTCATGATATATATGCTCCTACGTAAGTTTAGTAAATAGATACCATGTATTTAAAGACTCAATATGAGATTTCAAATGCATGATTAAAAGGTGAGCTAAAGATACCTTAATTAACCCTGTAATTCTATTGCTATTAGGTCTGTTTATTTGATTTAACTGATTTATTAGGGCGCTTTTTAAAAGGTGGTGGTTTGGGCGCACCCGGTTTGCAGCGCTCATTAATTTTACGCCACAACTTGGTCAGTTGTTTGGTTAATTCTTCATTAGACTGCTCATCAATACCACTTTTAACCATAAGCACAATATCTATATTGTCGATGTTGTGTTTATTTAAACGAAAGCATTCGCGAGCTAAACGTTTAATACGGTTACGTTGACATGCCTTTTTAACTCGTTTTTTAGCAACAGTAAGTCCTAACCGAGGTTGATCTTGGTCATTAGGTTTAGCTAAAAGAGTAAAGAAAGGAGTTGCAGCCCGGGCGGGTTCATTAAATATGCGAGAGTAATGCGAGGGAGTTAACAGACGTAACTCCCTGCCAAAGTTAAAGTCTTCCACTTATAAATTAAGCAGAAAGAACTTTACGGCCTTTAGCGCGGCGACGAGCTAATACTTTACGGCCATTTACAGTTGCCATGCGAGCACGGAAACCGTGAGCACGTTTGCGTTTTAAAACGCTTGGTTGAAAAGTTCTTTTCATAACAATCTCTTCCGATCGGTTAAAGTTAAAACATCCTATGCAGGTCGCGATCCTGGCACAGGTGCCATTGCGAGCGCGAGATATTATAGATGAAGTGTATTAAAGTCAATCATAATTACGCACTACCCTTAGAGTATACCAGCTATTTAATGTAGATCATAAAGAGTGATCTATTAGGATCATCATTAATAAGAAGTTTTCCACAGCCCCTGTATAAAAAGTGAATAAAAGCAGGGGAAAACTAAATTAGATCGCAGATTTGTTTCGCGATCCAGAGCTAATTTTGTTATGATCTATGCTCAGGCTTTAAAATTAAACTTGTATTAAATCATTGTGTTAAGTGTTTTATACCGTGATATCAACAATTTTATAAAAATCAGTCTTTTACTTGTGGATAAAGTGTCTTCATAATAGCCGGTCTTGGGTCGCTTATTGGGCCATTTAAACGCATTACAGAGGTGATTTTTAATCATTAATGATGTGCGGGAATAAAAATTATATCTCTGGGAGTTTGACTGTGTATCTGTCGGTTTGGCAAAGTTGTTTATATGTATTGCAAGATGAATTGCCTTCGCAGCAGTTCAGTATGTGGGTGCGACCACTACAAGCAGAAAGTACCGAAGATACCTTGACGATTTATGCACCTAATCGCTTTGTACTAGATTGGGTAAGAGAAAAATACCTAAATAGAATTAATGAATTATTAGTAGAGATTTGTGGTGTTGAAGCTCCAGAGCTACGTTTTGATGTAGGCAGTAAGCCTTTATTAAATGCACAGCCTGTATCTGTTGCTGGAACGCAATCGGCGCCAACTACACAAGCCAAACAACAATCACGACAACCAAAACCTGTTGTAGAGCCAGCGCCAAAATCTGAATATAAATCGAATATAAAAGAAAATTATACCTTTGACAGTTTTGTTGAAGGTAAATCAAACCAGTTAGCAAAAGCAGCAGCAACACAAGTTGCAGATAATCCAGGTGCCGCTTTTAACCCTGTATTTATATACGGTGGTACAGGTTTAGGTAAAACGCATTTATTGCATGCTGTAGGTAATGGTATTTTGGCTAATAAGCCAGATGCAAAAATAGTTTATATGCATTCAGAGCGCTTTGTACAAGATATGGTAAAAGCACTGCAAAATAACGCGATTGAAGAATTTAAGCGTTACTATCGTAGTGTTGATGCGCTAATGATTGATGACATTCAATTTTTTGCTAACAAAGAGCGCTCACAAGAAGAGTTTTTTCATACCTTTAATGCGTTATTAGAAGGCAATCAGCAAATAATTTTAACCTCTGACCGTTATCCAAAAGAGATAGAAGGCGTTGAAGACAGACTTAAATCGCGTTTTGGTTGGGGTTTAACTATTGCAATTGAGCCTCCTGAGCTTGAAACACGCGTTGCTATATTGATGAAAAAAGCGCAGCAGAGTAAAATTAATTTACCGCACGAAGTCGCCTTTTTTATTGCTAAAAAATTACGATCTAATGTACGCGAACTAGAAGGTGCGCTTAATCGTGTTATTGCCAATGCTAACTTTACCGGTCGTCCTATATCTATCGACTTTGTAAAAGAAGCGCTACGCGATTTACTTGCCTTACAAGATAAGCTAGTTACCATAGATAACATACAGCGCACTGTGGCAGAGTATTACAGAATTCGTATTTCTGATCTGCTGTCTAAACGCCGTAGTCGCTCTATAGCAAGGCCTCGACAAGTTGCTATGGCATTATCTAAAGAGTTAACCAATCACAGTTTACCTGAGATTGGAGACGCCTTTGGTGGCCGCGATCATACAACTGTATTGCATGCGTGTCGTAAGGTTAAATCACTACGTGATGAAAGCCACGAAATTAAAGAAGATTACCAAAATTTAATAAGAACATTGTCATCTTAAGGCTGACTTTATTATGCAAATAACAATATCAAGACAACAGTTTTTAAAGCCATTAGTGCAAGTATCGGGCGCTATTGAGCGTAAGCATACATTGCCAATTTTATCTAACGTATTGTTAGCAGTAGAAAACGGGCAACTTTCAATGACAGGTACCGACCTTGAAATTGAACTCGTTGCAAGCGTGTTTGTAGGTGATGATATTGCCGATACTAAGTTAACATTACCGGCTAAAAAATTACTCGATATTTGTAAAAGCCTACCAGATGGTTCAGACCTAACGTTAAGCTTACAAGAGCATCAGTTATTACTAACCAGCGGTAAAAGTCGTTTTTCGTTAACGACCTTAGCCGCCGAAGACTTTCCTAATTTAGAACAGTGGGATGGCGAAGTTGAGTTTCAACTAACGCGTTTAGAGCTGCGAAAATTACTAGAAAGCACGCATTTTTCGATGGCGAATCAAGACGTACGTTACTATTTAAATGGTATGTCGTTTGAAGTAGACAATACTGACATTAAAACAGTGGCCACTGATGGACATCGCTTAGCTATTGCACAAAAGCAATTAAAGCAATCGCTTAATACGCAGCGTCAGCTAATTATACCTCGTAAAGGGGTGCAAGAAATTATGCGCCTTATGGTAGCCGACGAAGAACTAGTCACTATTCAGTTTGGTGCTAATCATATTCGTATTATCGATATAGAGTTTACCTTTACTAGTAAGTTAGTTGATGGACGCTTTCCTGATTACCGTCGTGTGTTACCTCGTGGTGGCGATAAAGTCATTACTGCTAATCGCGAATGGTTACGTAGTGCGTTTCAGCGAGTCTCTATTTTATCTAACGAAAAGTTTAGAGGTGTGCGTTTAAACTTATCCAATGGTTTGTTAAAAATCACTGCTAATAACCCTGAGCAAGAACAAGCTGAGGAAGTAGTAGAGGTTGGTTACGAAGGCGCCGACCTAGAAATAGGCTTTAACGTTTCTTATGTACTTGATGTATTAAACACATTAAAAACAGAAGATGTACTGTTTACATTGGCCGATTCAAACAGCAGCGCACTAATTGAAGGTGCAGGCGATGAAGAAGCAATGTACGTAGTTATGCCTATGCGTTTATAAGACTATAAGTACCCAATGAGCTTAAGTCATTTGAGCCTCAAATATTTTCGTAATATTGAGGCGCTGACGCTAGAACCAGTTAACGGCGTTAATATAATTTATGGTGAAAACGGCAGCGGAAAAACCAGCCTTTTAGAAGCTATTTATTACCTTTCACACGGCAAATCTTTTAGAACATCAAAGCATAAAAGTATTATTGCGCATCAGCAAGAGCAGTTTGTAATCCATGGCCGCAAAGCTATACACGACTTATCTATTCCTATTGGTATTAGTAAAAACCAAGCGGGCGAAACGAATTTAAAAATTCAAGGTAAGGCGAGCCGAAAAATATCAGAACTTGCACAGCTTATGCCGGTACAAATAATTACTCCAGAGAGTTACTCGTTATTTTTTGGTGGGCCTAAAGAGCGCAGAAAGTTTTTAGATTTAGGTTTGTTCCACGTGGAACATGAGTTTTTCTTTTTATGGCAATCGTTCAATAAAGTGTTAAAACAACGAAATGCGCTACTAAAAAGTAAGCCAAAGAATTATTTTGACCAAATTAAGTTTTGGGACAAAGAATTTGTTAGACTGGCTGAGCAAATAAATAAATTAAGAATGGCGTATATAAGTAGGTTTAAGCAGCAGTTTTTTGATAAAATGTGTGCAGAATTAACGCTAATACGCGATTTAGAAATAAGCTTTAATGCCGGCTGGAAAGAGAGCGAATCTCTTAGCGATGCATTAGAGTTAAACTTTGAGCGAGATGCTCGCCAAGGTTTTACTAGTAAAGGGCCTCATAAGGCTGATTTTAGTTTTAGTGTCGCTGGCAGCAGCGTTGAGAATATTTTCTCTCGTGGACAATTAAAGCTATTACTTTATGCGTTAAAAGTAACGCAAAATAGTTTAATTGAGTCAGAGACAGATAAGCAATCTATATTGCTAATAGATGATTTACCTTCAGAGTTAAGCGAAGATACAAAAGAGAAAGTGGGGCAACTATTAGCTCACTGCAGTTCTCAAATTTTTATATCTTCAATTTTGTCTGAAAGTATTTCTGCTGTGGTGGAACCCATGCAACGAGAACTGCAAATGTTCCACGTGAAACATGGCAACCTAATAACAAGATAAGTGGGATTAACCATGTCTGAGAATTATGACTCGTCGAGTATAAAAGTACTTAAAGGATTAGACGCAGTAAGAAAGCGTCCTGGAATGTATATAGGGGACACCGATGATGGCACGGGCTTACACCATATGGTGTTTGAGGTCGTCGATAACTCTATAGATGAAGCCTTAGCAGGTCATTGTGATGATATTTTTGTAACGATTCACTTAGATGGTTCGGTATCTGTACGAGATAACGGCCGTGGTATCCCAACTTCAATTCATGAAGAAGAAGGTGTATCTGCAGCCGAAGTAATCATGACGGTACTGCATGCCGGTGGTAAGTTTGATGATAACTCTTATAAAGTTTCAGGTGGCTTACACGGTGTTGGTGTATCGGTTGTTAACGCATTATCAGAAAAGCTTAAATTAACAATTCGCCGTGAAGGTAAACTTCATGAGCAAACATACTCTCATGGTGTACCAGATGCGCCATTAGCCGTAATTGGCGACGCAGACACAACTGGTACAGAGTTACGTTTTTGGCCAAGTGATCAAACATTTACTAACTTAGATTTTCATTACGACATTTTAGCTAAGCGCTTACGCGAGCTTTCATTTTTAAACTCTGGCGTAAGCATTATTTTAAATGATGAGCGTGAAGAGAATAAAAGTGATCACTTTAAATACGAAGGCGGTATCAGAGCGTTTGTAGAGTATTTAAATCGTAATAAAACACCTATACATAAAGGTGTATTTCACTTTACACATACGCGTGAAGAAGATGGTATTGTTGTTGAAGTGTCAATGCAGTGGAATGATGCTTATCAAGAAAACATATACTGTTTTACAAATAACATCCCACAACGCGATGGTGGTACTCACTTAGCCGGTTTTAGATCTGCGCTAACACGTACACTTAACAACTATATGGAAAAAGAAGGCTTTAACAAAAAAGCTAAAACAACCAGTAATGCAACGGGTGATGACGCTCGTGAAGGCTTAACTGCTGTTGTAAGTGTTAAAGTACCAGATCCTAAGTTTTCATCACAAACTAAAGACAAGCTAGTTTCGAGCGAAGTTAAGTCTGCGGTTGAACAAGCTATGGCTGAAAAATTCACTGAATTTTTATTAGAACACCCAACAGATGCGAAAATTGTTGTAGGTAAGATAATAGATGCGTCACGTGCGCGTGAAGCTGCACGTAAAGCACGTGAAATGACACGTCGTAAAGGTGCAATGGACTTAGCCGGTTTACCTGGTAAGTTAGCCGATTGCCAAGAAAAAGATCCAGCACAATCAGAACTATACATAGTGGAAGGAGACTCTGCTGGCGGATCAGCCAAGCAGGGACGTAACCGTAAAAACCAAGCTATTCTTCCGCTTAAAGGTAAAATATTAAACGTTGAAAAAGCACGTTTTGATAAAATGCTTTCATCACAAGAAGTAGCAACACTCATTACGGCATTAGGTTGTGGTATTGGTCGTGATGAATATAATCCTGAAAAACTGCGCTATCACCGTATCATTATCATGACGGATGCTGACGTGGATGGTTCGCACATTCGTACCTTATTACTTACGTTCTTTTATCGCCAAATGCCTGAAATTGTTGAGCGCGGATATATTTATATTGCACAACCACCACTTTATAAAGTGAAAAAAGGTAAGCAAGAGCGTTATATTAAAGATGATCCAGCACTAGTTGAATACCTAACAACACTTGCTTTAAATAATGCAACTTTGTACACCAGTACAGATGCAAGCGGTATTGAAGGCGAAGCACTAGAAAAAATTGTTCACGATTATCAAAATACCGTTAAGGTAATTGAGCGTCTAAAACGTAAGTTTCCTAATACTGTAATGAACCGTCTTATTTACCAAAGTGAACTGAAAAAAGAAGATCTTTCAGATGAAGCTAAAGTAATAGCATGGACTAAAGAATTAGTTGATGACTTAATTGATCGTGATGAAGATGCTACTATTTTCCAAGCTGCAACAGAGCACGATACTGAGCGCAATTTATACTACCCAGTAGTGAAAATTCGTCAGCACGGTGTAGATAAAGCGCACGTACTTCATTATGATTTTATAGCTTCACGCGATTATCAGCGCATTGCTGTTACTGGTGTAAACATTGCAAATATCATTACTGAAGGCGCTTATATTCAACGCGGTGAGAAAACACAACCTGTTGATAACTTTGTGGATGCTTTAGAATGGCTAATTGCTGAATCTAAGCGTGGCCTCTATATACAGCGCTATAAAGGGTTGGGCGAAATGAACCCAAGTCAGCTGTGGGAAACTACAATGGATCCCGATGCACGTCGTATGCTACAAGTAACCGTTGAAGATGCAGTAGCTGCCGATCAGTTATTTGCAACGCTAATGGGTGACCAAGTAGAACCTCGTCGCGAGTTTATAGAACAGAACGCGCTACGCGTAGTTAACCTAGACGTATAATTAGTAATACTACTCACAAAAAAGGAGCCAATGGCTCCTTTTTTATTTTTTCAATTGCACAAACTGCTTAAAACCTGCGTGTGCACAAGGTATACTGAGGGTAATTTTCACGCTACTTCTCAGATAGTAAAAAGCCAAATATGCAAAAATATGACGTTAAAACCTTTCAAGGTTTGATCCTGGCTTTACAGGATTATTGGGCGCAGCAAGGCTGCGTTATTATTCAACCACTTGATATGGAAGTGGGCGCTGGGACATTCCACCCGCAAACATTTTTAAAATCGATTGGCCCAGAGCCAATGTCGAGTGCATACGTACAACCGTGTCGACGACCTACCGATGGCCGTTACGGCGAAAACCCAAACCGCTTACAGCATTATTACCAGTTTCAGGTTGTGCTAAAGCCTTCGCCAGATAATATTCAAGAGCTTTATTTAGGCTCTTTAGCGGCCGTAGGCATAGATACCTTAACAGACGAAGTGCGCTTTGTTGAAGACAATTGGGAATCACCTACCTTAGGTGCGTGGGGCCTAGGTTGGGAAATTTGGTTAAACGGCATGGAAGTAACCCAGTTTACCTACTTTCAACAAGTGGGCGGCATTGAGTGCTCACCGGTAACTGGCGAAATCACTTACGGCCTAGAGCGTTTAGCCATGTATATTCAGGGCGTAGACAGTATTTACGACCTAGTTTGGGCTGATGGCCCGCTTGGGCGAGTAACTTACGGCGATGTGTTTCATCAAAATGAAGTAGAACAATCTACTTATAACTTTGAGCACGCCAACGTAGAAGATCTATTTGCTCAGTTTGATAAATGTGAAGCAGAGAGCCAAAAGTTAATTGAAGCAAACTTACCGTTACCGGCTTATGAGCAAGTAATGAAGGCATCGCATGCATTTAACTTATTAGACGCGCGCCACGCAATTTCGGTAACCGAACGCCAACGTTACATACTACGCGTTCGTGCTTTATCAAAAGCGTGTGCACAAAGTTATTATGATAAACGTGAAGCGCTTGGTTTCCCGCTGTGTAAGGATAAGTAGGCATGTCAGCACAAAACTTATTAGTAGAAATTGGCACCGAAGAGTTGCCACCAAAAGCGCTGCGTAAATTAGCAGAAGCATTTGCTGCAAACTTAACTGCAGAACTAGAGACATTAGAATTAGCGCATCAAGGCGTAAGCTGGTATGCATCACCACGTCGTTTAGGCCTTCGCGTAATAGCGCTTGATGCAAAACAACAAGATAAAGAAGTAGAAAAACGCGGCCCAGCAATTAAGGCAGCGTTTGATGCAGATGGCAATCCTACTAAAGCTGCAATGGGTTGGGCACGTGGTTGTGGTATTGAAGTAAAAGATGCGCAAACACTTGAAACCGACAAAGGCGCGTGGTTGCTGCACCTTGCTAAAGTAGCAGGGCAAGAAACTAAAACGCTGATGGTTGACGTTATTAATAAAGCGCTGGCTAAATTACCTATTCCTAAGCCAATGCGTTGGGGCGCGAATAAAACACAATTTATTCGTCCAGTGCATACGGTAACTATTTTATTGGGTGATGAGTTAGTAACAGGTGAAGTGCTGGGTAAGCAGGTAAGTAACCAGCTTCAAGGACATCGCTTTCATCATCCTGAAAAAATTACCATTAACCATGCTGATGATATTTTTGATGTTTTAAAATCAGCCTACGTTATTGCCGATTACGAGCAGCGTAAAGCGCAAATTCGAGCGCAAATAGAAGCTGCAGCAAAAGCAATAAATGCGGTTGTAGCCATGGATGAAGATTTACTTGAAGAAGTAACATCACTGGTAGAATGGCCAGTAACATTAACGGCTACATTTGAAGAAGAGTTTTTGGCAGTACCGGCCGAAGCGCTTATTTACACGATGAAAGACGATCAAAAATACTTTCCGCTTTTAGATCAAAACGGCAAACTTTTAAATAAGTTTTTGTTTGTGTCTAACATAGAAAGTAAAGATCCTAGCGTAGTGATTTCGGGTAACGAAAAAGTAGTGCGTCCTCGATTAGCCGATGCGCAATTCTTTTTTGAAAGCGATAAAAAGAAAACACTAGAAAGCCGTTTAGAATCTCTCGATAGCGTATTGTTCCAAAAACAGTTAGGTACACTTAAAGACAAGTCTGCGCGTATTAGCGAGCTTGCCGGTTATATTGCCCAGCAACTTGGTGCAGATAAAGAGCTAGCACAACGTGCTGGTTTATTGAGTAAAACTGACTTAATGACCGAAATGGTGATGGAATTTACCGACATCCAAGGTGTTATGGGAATGCATTACGCACGTTTTGACGGCGAAGCTGAAGATGTAGCACTAGCGCAGAATGAGCAATATATGCCACGCTTTGCAGGCGACAGCTTACCTACCAACTTAATTAGTTGCGCAGTAGCGATTGCCGATAAGTTTGATACCTTAGTGGGTATCTTTGGCATAGGCCAAGCGCCAAAAGGCGACAAAGACCCATTTGCTTTACGCCGTGCTGCTATTGGCGCATTGCGCATCATGGTAGAAAAAGAGCTACCGCTTGATATTTTAGACCTAGTTGCTAAATCGCAAACCTTGTTTGGCGATAAGCTAACTAATCTTAATGTATCAACCGATGTGTTTGAGTTTATGCTAGCGCGTTTCCGTGCTTGGTATCAAGACGAAGGAATAGAAGTAGATGTGATTCAAGCTGTGCTTGCACGTCGTCCGACTAAACCTGTTGATTTTGATCGCCGTGTTAAAGCCGTAAGCCATTTTCGCACATTAGACGCAGCAGAAGCGCTTGCAGCCGCTAATAAGCGCGTAAGTAATATACTTGCTAAAAATGACATTACCAGCGAAGGTAATGTAGATGAAAGTTTACTAACCGACGACGCTGAAAAAGTACTTGCGGCACAAGTAGCAAAATTTGCTACTGAACTTGCACCACTTTACGCCAGTGGTAATTACCAAGAAGCATTAAGCCAATTGGCTGGTATTCGTCAAAGTGTTGATAGCTTTTTTGATAACGTGATGGTTATGGCCGACGACGAAGCAGTTAAGCAAAATCGTCTGGCGCTTTTAAGTCAGTTAAGCGGATTGTTTTTAGGTATTGCAGACATTTCTGTACTACAAAAATAACATTATTCGATAATGTAAAAAGCCAGCGTTTTGCTGGCTTTTTAGTTTTAATTTTGGTGTATTATTAACCTGCATATATAAAGTAAGGATCTCGAATGAAAAGCCCAATAAAACGTATTTTAACCTTAGCACTTGTTAGTTTTTTAACTGCTTGTTCTACGCAAATAACGCTTGATGATGTATTGCCACAACAAAAATTAGATCGTACCGTGTATTTAAGGGGCGACTTTACCTTATGGGATGCAGAGCCACAGTACCAATTTACCCAAGTAGCGCGATCGCTGTATCAAGCAGAAGTTAAATTTTCAACGCCTGGTAAAGTATACGAATTTAAAATTGCCGATGCCGACTTTAGTGAAGGTTACAACTGTGGCTACAGTGATACTCAGCCAGCAGGGCAAAAACTAACACTAGGCCAACCTGCAGTTGCCGACTGTAATACTATTTATAATTACTTTAGCTATACGCCCGCAATAAAAGGCACCTACATAGTAAGTATTGATTACAGTAATTACGACAAGCCACAAGTGACGATAACGAAGAAGTAGATTTTCTGTAGGTTGGGTGAGTGAAACGAAACCCAACCTACGCCAGTTCAAAGCCCTTTCTTCACCACATATCTATACGGTGCTGCTTCTGCATCTTTAGCCACCAGCGTGTGATCCATAAACGTACAAAAGCTCGGAATGTCGCGAGTTGTTGATGGGTCATCAGCGGTTATTAATAACGTTTCACCATCATTCATTTTACGAATAGCAGCGCGTACCATCATCACTGGCTCTGGGCAGCGAAGGCCTATGGCATCTAATTGGTGATCGGGGTTATTAAAGCTCATAATAAATTTGCCTGTTTAGTTAAAGCGATTGCTGCACATTAGGGTTTTACATTTTATAAGTTGTAGAGTTTAGCGCAATTTAAAGCGTTATTTAACTATTTTACTCATATCTAAGTTACACATCTTATTTAATTAAAGGACTTAATCAATAGAGCGTGGCAATAACAAATAATACACCCGATCACAGTATTCCAGATTTTTTAATCTAACCATATAAAACAACTAAAAATAAACCAATAAAAAAAGGCGAACTGCATAAAATCAGTTCGCCTTTTTAATCACCAAGATGGTTTTACATGTTTAAACTAATTAGTCTTGAACACGTTCAAATACAGTTGCAATGCCTTGGCCTAAACCAATACACATAGTTGCTAAACCGTATCGTACATTTTTATCTTCCATTAAGTGAATAAGCGAGGTGCTAATACGCGAACCCGAACAACCCAGAGGGTGACCAAGTGCGATTGCGCCGCCGTTTAAATTCACTTTTTCGTCAACTACATCCATTAACCCTAAATCTTTCATTACAGGTAATGATTGTGCTGCAAAGGCTTCGTTAAGCTCAACTACGCCTAAGTCATCAATTGTAATACCTGCTTGTGCAAGTGCTTTTTTGCTTGCTGGTACTGGGCCGTAACCCATGATTGATGGATCGCAACCCGCTACTGCCATTGCTTTAATGCGTGCGCGAATTGGTAAGCCAAGTTCTTTTGCTTTTGCTTCGCTCATTACTAACATTGCAGATGCGCCGTCAGAAAGTGCAGAAGAAGTTCCGGCTGTTACCGTACCCGATGCAGGATTAAACACTGGGCGCAGCTTTGATAGGCCTTCTACCGTTGTTTCTGGACGAATTACTTCGTCGTCTTCAACTAAGATAAGAGAACCATCTGCTGCGTGACCTTCCATTGCTAAAATTTCGCGGCGAAAACGTCCCTCAACAGTTGCAGCTTGAGCACGTTGATGTGAGCGGTACGCAAATTCATCTTGCTGCTCACGGCTAATGCCATGCAGTGTTGCTAGGTATTCAGCTGTTAAGCCCATAGAGCCAGCAGCTTGCGCAATGCTTGTTGCTAAACCTGGGTGAAAGTCGTTACCGTGAGTCATAGGTACGTGGCCCATGTGCTCAACACCACCAATTAGGTAAGTGTCGCCAGCGCCAGTCATTATTGCGCGTGCTGCGTCATGCAATGCTTGCATTGACGAGCCACATAAACGGTTAACTGTTACTGCTGGTACGCTATGTGGAATACCGGCAAGTAATGCAGCGTTACGAGCAACGTTAAAGCCTTGCTCCAATGTTTGCTGTACACAACCCCAATAAATATCGTCAATTGATGCTGGATCAACTGCTGGGTTGCGATCGAGTAAGCCTTTCATTAAATGTGCGCTTAAGTCTTCGGCACGTTTATTTTTGAATACGCCACCTTTAGAACGACCCATAGGTGTGCGGATACAATCTACAATTACTGGATTATTCATGATATTAACCTTCCACCTTATAGAAAACACGACCTTCTTCGGCCCATTGACGAGTTTGCTCTGATACTTGATAAATCGCACCTAAGTGAGCATATTTGTCGGCAGTTGCCACAAAGTTAGCTAAACCGGTTTGATCTAAGTAACGGAACGCGCCGCCTCTAAATGGAGGGAAACCAACACCGTAAACAAGTGCCATATCAGCTTCTTGTGGTGATGCAACAATGCCTTCTTGTAAACAAAGTAGTACTTCGTTAAGCATTGGGATCATACAACGGTCAATGATTTCTTGTTTATCGAATGCTTTTTCTGCTTCAGTAATTGGCTTAAGCAGCTCAATTGCAGTTTCGTCATGCGATTTTTTAAGACGACCGCGACGATCTGTTTCGTACTTATAAAAACCAGCTTTGTTCTTTTGGCCAAAACGCTTTTCGTTAGCAAAAATAGTCACTGGGTCTTTATCTGCACGCGCCATGCGCTCAGGGAAACCATCGGCCATTACGCCAGTACAATGAAAAGCGGTATCAATACCTACAACATCAAGTAAGTAAGCCGGACCCATAGGCCAGCCAAATACGTTTTCCATTACTTTATCTACTTTTGCAAAGTTAGCACCTTCAACTACTAATTTGCTAAAACCTGCAAAGTAAGGGAATAAAACACGGTTTACAAAAAAGCCAGGGCAATCGTTAACAACAATAGGAGACTTGCCTAATTTAAGCGCGTAATCAACTACGGCGTTAATGGTTTTATCAGAGGTTTTTGCACCACGGATAATTTCTACTAACGGCATTTTCGGTACTGGGTTAAAAAAGTGCATACCACAGAAGTTTTCTGGTTTATCTAACGCTTCTGCAAGTAAATCAATACAAATAGTTGAAGTGTTTGAGGTAAGTACCGTGCCCTCTGGCATGGTTTTCTCAAGCTCTGCAAGTACTGCTTGCTTAACTTTAGGGTTCTCTACTACGGCTTCAACAATAATATCGGCACTTTGTAGATCAGAATCATTAAGGGTCGGTTTAATTTTGCTTAGCGTACCAAGCATTTTTTCCATCGACATATGGCCACGTTTAACTTTTTGGCCAAGTAACTTAGAGGCTTCGCCCATACCTAAGTCAAGTGCATCCTGTTGGATGTCTTTCATTATAATAGGTGTACCTTTATAAGCAGACTGGTATGCAATACCGCCGCCCATAATGCCAGCACCTAATACTGCAGCTTGTTTAATTTCTACATCGCTTTGTTTAGCAAGTTTACGTGATTTACCTTTAATGTACTGGTCGGCTAGAAATATACCAATTTGCGCGGCAACTTCTGGCGTGCCTGCTAATTTAGCAAAGTTAGCATTTTCGATTGCCATTGCTTCATCACGAGTACAGTTAGCAGCTGCTTTAATGGTTTTTACAGCCATTACAGGTGCAGGATAGTGGCCTTTAGTTTTAGCCATTACCATGCCTTCAGCCATTGCAAAGCTCATGCCTTGCTCAACACGGTTTAATTTAAGTGGTTGTAGCTTTACATTGCGTTTTGCTTGCCAATCGAGCTTGCCAGCAATTGCTAATTCAAGTGTTGATACACTTGACTCTATAAGTTTGTCAGCACTAACTACTGCGTCAAAAGCACCTACTTTAAGGGCATCTGCTGCGCGGTTAGTAGAACCTGAGGTAATCCACATCATGGCGTTATCGGCACCAATAATGCGCGGTAAGCGTACTGTGCCACCAAAACCAGGCATTATGCCAAGGGTTACTTCTGGAAGACCCATTTGTGCAGTTTCGCTTGCTACACGATAATCGGTAGCAAGTACCCACTCACAGCCACCGCCAAGTGCTAAGCCATTTACAGCGCTTAGAGTTGGGAATGGTAAGTCTTCGATAGCGTCAAAAACGTCAGTGGCTTCTTTTATCCAAGTTACTAGTTCTGCTTCAGATCTAGTAAATATAGGTAAAAATTCGAATACGTCGGCACCAATAATAAAGTGTTCTTTATCACTGGTAAAAATCATGCCTTTTATATCAGTATTTGCAGCTAATTGTTTTAATGCTGTTGCGCAATCTGAAAGGGTTTGCTGAGATAGTGTGTTTACAGAAGCTGTAGCACAAAACTTAAACTCGGCGATGTTTTCCTTTATGAAGCTAACTTCAAAGGAATCGCTTTTATATAACATTATTATTCTCCCTAGTTGACGAACTAAGACTGGTACGATGAGTTGCGATTTAATCAGTGTGCTTGCTTTGAATTAAAAATGCAACGAAAAATTTAACTTGGTTACAAAACAGTTGGTTAAAATATAGCTTGTTTGGTGCTATGGTGGAACAAAAGTTTTTGCTTATTATTTTAATTTTATTATGAAGGCATTATGAAAAAATATTTATTAAATGCTATGGCAGCGGTTTTTATTTTCCCTCTTCACTGCGTTGAGGCAAACATCGATAACGATGCATTTTTAGACGCTGAAAAAAAAGTTCGCTATGGTGATTACCAAGACTTTAAAATGGCTATAAGTAATCTTGATCATCCATTAAAGCCTTATGTTGAAAAAGTATATTGGCAACGACATCCCGATATAAAACACCAAGCAGAAATAGAGGATTACCTCACTATTTATCAGCATACGCCGCTAGAGTGGCCAGTGCGTAAAGCATGGTTAAGCTATTTAGAAAAGCATAATAAAAAAGCAGCGTATATTCGCAATTACCGTAAAACTTCTGATACTGAACTGACTTGTACATATTTAGATTATCAACTTGATTTAGGTGCGCCAGAAAAAGCGATATTTAACCAAGTAACTGATTTATGGACGGTAGGCAAGTCGCAACCTAAAGCGTGCGATGGGCTTTTTTCGTTATGGCGTAAAAAAGGCTATATGAGTAAAGAGGCTGTTTGGCAGCGGGTGACTATGGCGGCAGAAGGCGGTACTCAAAGCCTATTACCTTATTTAAAAACATTACTACCCAGTAATGAAGGTTACTTAGCTGATTTATACTTAAAAGTACGCCGCGATCCAAGTGCTGCAGCCGGATTATACAGATACAAAAATAAGTCGGTTAAAGAAGGGCAAATTGCTCTTTATGGTGTAAAGCGTTTAATTTGGCGCGATAAAGAGCTTGCTTTAAAAGCATGGGAAAAGCTAGAGCAAATATTTACTTACAGCGATGCAGCTAAAGCAGATGTGTATTATACCTTTGCACTGTCGCTTGCTTCCAGCGGACATAAACAAGCAAGCTTTTGGCTAAACAAAGTGCCAAAAGATCGCCAAGACAGCAAACTAATTCAGTGGCAACTCGGTAATATGCTTAAAACCCAAGACTGGGAGGGTATTGCAGCCTTTTTTACTGGTAAAGATAACTTAAGTCTTGGCCAGCAATACTGGTTAGCGTACAGCTACGCAAAACGTGGTGAGCAACAAAAAGCAGACGCTATTTGGAAAACAGTAGCAGCTAATCGCGATTATTATGGTTTTTTAGCCGCGGCACGATTAGGGTTACCGGTTGATTTAAATAACCAACCTTTAGTTGTTGATCAGGCGCTTGTTAATAAAGTAAAAAATGCCCCGGGCTACAAGCGTGCGAAAGCTTTTTATGAGCTTAAGCGCTTTACCTCGGCACGTCGCGAATGGAATTACCTAACAAACACTTCGAGTGACGAAGAAAAGTTAGCTGCTTCAATACTCTCCACAGAGCTGGGTTGGCATGACAGCACTATTTTTACACTGGCAAAAATAAAAGCGTGGGATAACGTAGAGCAGCGTTTTCCGTTTGCGTTTCAAGATGTATTTGAGCGCTACAGTAAGCGCAGTAAAATAGACGTGGCGTGGAGTATTGCCATTGCGCGCCGTGAAAGCTCATTTGCCCCCGATGCACGTTCATCAGCAAATGCGCGAGGGTTAATGCAGTTATTGCCCAGTACTGCCGATTACGTAAATAAAGGCAGTGTGTCGAGCCGCCGCTTATATCAACCACAAACAAATATAAGATTAGGTACGCGCTATTTGCAGTATTTAAAAAAGAAAAACCACGGCAATGAAATATTGGCAACGGCTTCATATAACGCAGGGTATCATCGTATTAAACGCTGGTTACCAGATGAAGCTATTCCAGCAGAGCTATGGATTGAATTGATCCCGTATAGAGAAACTCGCGATTATGTTAAAAACGTATTTGCCTACAGGCAGGTTTATCATACGCGTTTACACCGCGAGGGAAATATACTGGCGCCGCTACTCGAAATGAAAATGGGCGGATAATTAATAAAGGTAAGGGGATGCTAATAAGGTTAGATGCTGCCCTTATTTTGAGCGCTTTGGGTATGGATTATGTGTGTGGTAGACTCAAAGCAAGTTAAATACAACAGATGGGTTTATTATGGATAAATTAGCCGTTTTATACGCCGAACATATTGCAACACTGCAACAACGTACTCGTACAATTTGTGAACGTGAAGGGTTAGAGGGATTAGTTATTCACTCGGGCCAAGCTAAGCGTCAGTTTTTAGATGATATGTATTATCCATTTAAAGTTAATCCACACTTTAAAGCTTGGTTACCAGTACTAGACAATCCACATTGCTGGATTGTGGTAAATGGTAGCGACAAGCCTAAACTTATTTTTTATCGTCCGGTTGATTTTTGGCATAAAGTGCCAGATGAGCCGCGCGATTTTTGGGCTGAGTATTTTGACATTGAATTGTTATTACAGCCCGATCAGGTTGAAAAGCTATTGCCCTACGACAAAGCTAACTACGCTTATGTGGGCGAATACTTAGAAGTAGCACAAGCACTAGGCTTTAGTGTTATGAATCCTGAGCCGGTACTAAATTACTTTCATTACCACCGCGCTTATAAAACCCAATATGAGCTTGAATGTTTACGTAACGCCAACCGTATTGCAGTAGATGGCCACAAAGCTGCCCGCGATACCTTTTTTAATGGTGGCAGTGAGTTTGATATTCAGCAAGCTTACTTAATGGCAACTCGCCAAAGTGAAAACGAAATGCCTTATGGCAACATTGTGGCGCTAAATGAAAACTGCGCCATTTTGCACTACACGCACTTTGAGGCAAAAGCACCGCAGCAACACAACTCATTTTTAATAGATGCAGGGGCTAATTTTAATGGCTATGCGGCAGATATTACCCGTACGTATGACTTTAAAAAACAAGGCGAATTTGCAGAGCTAGTGCAAGCAATGACTGCAGCGCAAATAGAGTTAGGTACGGGGTTAAAACCCGGCATGCTTTATGGTGATTTACATGTTGAGTGTCACAATAGAGTTGCACAAATACTTAGCGACTTTGATATTGTTAAGCTACCGGCTGAGGAAATAGTTGAACGTAAAATTACCTCTACCTTCTTCCCACATGGTTTAGGGCATCACCTAGGTTTACAAGTGCACGACATGGGTGGTTTTATGGCTGATGAAATGGGCGCACAACAAGCAGCTCCAGAGGGACATCCATTTTTGCGTTGTACTCGCATAATTGAAAAAAACCAAGTGTTTACTATTGAGCCTGGGCTATACTTTATCGACTCTTTGCTAGGCGATTTAGCACAAACCGATAATAAACAGTTTATTAATTGGCAAAAGGTAGAGTCGTTTAAGCCTTATGGTGGTATTCGTATTGAAGATAACATCATAGTACACGAAGATAGCCTTGAGAATATGACACGAAATTTAGCGCTAGATTAATCACGCGTTAGACTAGCTGTATTATAAAGAGGGGCCTGTTGGCCCCATTTTTTGGTTTATAACTTGGTTCATCAACGAATGTCAGAATATAAATACCCAGCAGCAGATGTTTTTCATCAAGAAGAGATTAAAAAAAGCACCTTTATTGTGCATATTGCACATACCCCAGATTTAAGTTCAGCTAAAGCGTTTATAAAAAGTATTGAAACTAAGTATGCCGATGCACGGCATAATTGCTGGGCTCACGTAGCGGGTAAACCAGGAGGAAGCCATGTGTATGGGTTTTCGGATGATGGTGAGCCAAATGGCACCGCCGGTAAACCCATGTTAAATGTGCTTATGGGCTCAGGGCTTGGTGAAGTTACCGCTGTGGTTACGCGTTATTTTGGTGGTATAAAGCTAGGTACAGGCGGTTTAGTACGTGCTTATGGAGGCACATTAAATAATGCATTAGCTAACTTATCAACGATAAATAAAGTGCCAAGTATTGAGCTAATTGGTAGTAGTGAATACAGTATGCAAGGCGTTATTGAGCAACTATTAAAAACGAAGTATCAAGTGCTTAACATCGATAAGCAATTTACTGCTAATATTGAATGGGTTATTACTATTGATAGCCGCCAAGCGACGCAAGCAATTAAAGATATTTTTGATTTAAGCCACGGCGCGGTTGAGTTAACCATTAAAGAGTAAGACAATATCTTACTCGTTAAACTTACTAATAATAAAAGCGATACGCTAAATGCAATTTCGTACCATTATAAAAATCCTTGGGCAACTTGTTGCACTGTTTAGTATTACCATGGTGCCTCCGGCAATCGTGTCTTTAATTTATAAAGACGGTGGTGGTGTTCCTTTTGTTTTGGCTTTTATTTTTAGTGTCACTATTGGCTTAATGGCTTATTACCCTAACCGCCACGAAGATGGCGATTTAAAAGCGCGGGAAGGGTTTTTAATTGTTGTGTTGTTTTGGTTGGTACTTGGCGCGTTTGCATCCTTACCGCTGATATTTTTACAAGAGCCAAACCTATCACTGGCTGATGCGGTATTTGAAGCGTTTTCGGGGTTAACCACCACCGGAGCAACGGTACTAACCGGTATAGAGTACTTGCCTAAATCGGTATTATTTTATCGCCAACAACTACAGTGGTTTGGCGGTATGGGGATCATTGTATTGGCGGTTGCTATTTTACCTATGCTAGGGGTTGGTGGTATGCAGCTATATCGCGCCGAAATACCAGGGCCAGTAAAAGACTCTAAAATGACCCCGCGAATTGCCGACACCGCAAAGCACCTTTGGTATATATATGTGTCAATTACGCTTGCGTGTACCTTGGCATATTGGATTGCAGGCATGGATTGGTTTGACGCAATAAGCCATGCGTTCTCAACGGTCGCCATTGGTGGGTTTTCTACTTATGATGCCTCTATGGGGCATTTTGATAGCCCAGTAATTAACTTTATTTGTGTGTTCTTTTTAATTATTGCAGCCATTAACTTTTCACTGCATTACGCTGCGGTAGCAAGTAGAAATATCAGTGTTTATATTCGCGACCCTGAGTTTAAAGTGTTTTTATGTATTCAGTTAGCGCTGGTGGTGATTTGCTTTACCGTGCTTTCGTCTCATGAAGTGTATGCCAATGGCGATGAAACACTCGACCAAGCGCTATTTCATGCTGTTTCAATTAGCAGTACGGCAGGATTTGCCACCGATAACTTTTCGGCTTGGCCATTATTTTTACCAATACTGCTTATATTTTCGAGCTTTATAGGTGGCTGTGCGGGCTCTACCGGTGGCGGTATGAAAGTGGTGCGCGTATTCTTACTATACTTACAAGGCGTGCGAGAGCTTAATAGGCTAGTGCATCCTCGGGCTATATATTCTATCAAGTTAGGCAGCAAAGCGTTGCCAGACAAAGTAGTAGAAGCTGTATGGGGGTTTTTCTCAGCGTACGCATTGGTGTTTATAATTATTATGCTAGCGCTGATGGGAACCGGTATGGATAACATTACAGCATTTTCTGCTACTGCAGCGTGTTTAAATAACCTTGGCCCGGGCTTAGGAGATGTTGCATCGCACTATGGGTCTATTAGTGATGGTGCTAAATGGTTGCTTACTATTGCTATGGTATTTGGCCGTTTAGAAATATTTACTTTATTAGTGCTGTTTACGCCTACATTTTGGCGCGGATAATTTAATTGTTAGTTTATAAAGAGTATTAGGGAAAAGGATATGCCAACAACTAACCTAGAAAAGTTACACCAAATAATGTCTGGTGCCATGGTTGATCTTGAAATTTTAACACCAACAGCCAGCAAGCGTGTAAAAACAGAGTTTATAGGTTTGCTCGAAAATCGATTTATTATTTTAAACTATCCGAGCTCAAAGCGCCTGCCTACAGCAAGCGACTACCTGCACGATGGGGTAATGGTGGTAGTAAGAGCACTAATAGAGGGAAGTGGTGGGCAGGTTATCGCTTTTCGTCAGCAAATAATGTCAGTTGCATCTCATCCCGCACGCTTACTTTTTATTAATTACCCAAAGCAAGTGCAGTTATTCGATTTACGCTCGCAAACTCGTATACCTACCTTATTATCGGCCAAGCTAAAACTTAGTGATGACAGGATACTCGACGGGGTAATTAAAGATATTTCGCTAACGGGCGTAAAGTTTGATCTTAAAGACAAAGCCCAGGCCGAAAACATTAAAGGGATGCAATGCTCAATCATCCTCGATAGCAGTAATAAGCAAGTTAAAGACTTTCAGGGAGAAATTTGTAGCGTGAAAGAACACGTTCAAGGTGCTTACTGTGGAATAAAGCTATTAGCCAGCGAAGAAGAAATGAAAAGCTTTATGGGGGATCACTTTATTGACCCTTCAATACTCCAATCAGAAACCGAGTAACTGTACATTTCGCTATTTTGCAACAAAATAGCGATTTATTAAATTTAATTTTAAATAACGCATACCTGCATTGATAAAAATAAAATAATCGATAAAAAACAATTATTTATAAAAATAAAAGCTATTGGTTATTTTCATTTCAAAAATTATTCAGCTGTAACCGAGTTGAATACCCCAGCTAAACAGTCTCCTTACAGTGTGTATTTATAATCTGTGGCGTTTTTTGCTTTTTGTAAGGCATTGAATTTGTTCGAACTTATTGTTTGGGCTTAAAGTGTGTTGCAAAAAGGCAACAAAAATAGACAGTTAATTATCACCTTTAAGTGCATGTTACCTTTAACTAATTGAAGTTATTGATGTTTTAAATGTTGGCATCGAAGTTGTAATAGTTAAGCTGTATTGCATTAAACGTGATTTAAAGTGAAGCACTTAATCGCAGTTAACATAAACTTTGAAGGAAGATTGATTATGAAAACATTAAATAAAACGTTAGCACTTACCGCTCTAGCATCGTCATCAGCCGCTTTTGCAGCAAGTGATTTTGATACCCTTGATGTAGATGGTAATGGCGCAATTAGTCAAAGCGAAGCTGCTGTTGATGCAGAGTTAATGAGTATTTTCTCAGAGCTTGATACTGACCAAAACGGTGAGTTATCAAAAGAAGAATTTTCTAAAGCATAAGCAAAATGCAAGGTTGATAAAATTCTGTGTTGCCAAAGACAACCTAAGTAAGCAAGGGAGCTTATGAAAAAGAATAACAAGGAAAGTATAAACCTTAGTATATCTAATTTTTTGATAAAGCATTGAATAACATAGTAAAGGATTAAATTATGAAACAGTTAAATAAAGCACTCGCACTTATCGCTCTAGCATCGTCATCAGCCGCTTTTGCAGCAAGTGATTTTGATACCCTTGATGTAGATGGTAATGGCGCAATTAGCCAAAGTGAAGCGTCGGTAGATTCCGATTTAATCGCACAATTTGCAGAGTTAGATACAGATGGTAACGGTGAGCTTTCTAAAGCAGAGTTTGCTAACTACTAATTACTTTTTCGGTTATTTTTCACAGCCAGGGATTTCTGAGAAGGACCTCTCATTTTTAGGAGATTATTATGAAAGTATTAAATACATCACTTGCGATTTTAGTTTTAGCGTCTTCAGCAGCAGCCTATGCAGCAGTGGATTTTGCCTCTTTTGATACCAACGGCGATGGTGTTATTTCTCAGCAAGAAGCTGCGGCAAATACACAGTTAGTAAAAATATTTGATCAGCTAGATACTGACGGTAATGGCGAGCTTTCTAAAGAAGAGTTTTCCAAAGTACAATAAAGCTTTAGTACCCTATATTAAAAAAGCAGCTTAACTAAGCTGCTTTTTTGTGTTTAAAGTACCAACAATGTACTGCTATAAAAATATAGCGCTCACCTGAAATAGTTTTTCTACAATATTAATGTGCTTTTTATCAATTAAGAACATGATGACATGGTCGCCCGACATAATAATGGTATCGTCGTGGGCAATAAGCACGTCGTCGTTACGTACTACAGCACCAATAGTAGTACCTGCTGGGAGTTTTATATCCCTTACAGTTCGGCCAACTACTTTAGATGTATTTTCATCACCATGGGCAACAGCTTCAATAGCTTCAGCTGCACCTTTGCGTAGTGAATATACGTTAACAATATCGCCGCGGCGAACATGAGTAAGTAATGCCGAAATAGTGGCTTCTTGTGGTGAAATTGCAATATCAATATCGCCGCCTTGTACTAAGTCAACGTATGCACTGCGTTGAATAAGTACCATGGTTTTTTGTGCGCCCATACGTTTTGCTAGCATGGCCGACATTATATTTACTTCATCATCGTTGGTTACCGCAATAAACACATCAACCTGATCTATATGCTCTTCTGACAATAGCTCTTGGTCTGACGCATCTCCGCAAAAAACAATCGTGTTGTCGAGCATTTCAGAGAGTTGCTCGGCGCGCTCTTTGCTGCGCTCAATTAATTTTACACTGTGATTTTTTTCCAGTGAGCGCGCTAGGCCTGCGCCTATATTACCGCCACCAGCAATCATAATGTTTTTATATGAACGCTCTAACCTTTGGAGTTCGTTCATAACGGCGCGGATGTGTTTAGTGGCTGCTATAAAAAACACTTCATCATCGGCTTCAATAATTGTTGTGCCTAGAGGTTTTATCGCTTTTCCTTGGCGATAAATAGCGGCTACACGAGTTTCCACATTGGGAATATGCTGTTTAAGCGTAGATAGCGCATAACCTACTAATAAACCGCCATAGTAAGCTTTTACAGCAACCAAAGAGAGCATGCCATCGGCAAACTGCAGCACTTGCAATGCGCCTGGGTAGTCTATTAAGCGGCGAATGTACTTAGTTACTAATGCCTCAGGAGCAATATAGTGATCGACCGGCAAGTCATCGTTATGAAACAGCTTTTCACGATACTTTAAATATTGCTCAGAACGAATTCGGGCTATTTTAGTCGGGGTATTAAAAATACTATACGCAACTTGGCAGGCAACCATGTTTACTTCATCTGAACTGGTTACCGCGATAATCATATCGGCGTCTTCCGCACCGGCTCTGCGAAGTACATCTGGGTGAGCGCCGTGACCAGCAACGCCTTGTAGGTCATACTTATCTTGAAGCTCGCGTAAGCGGTTGCCGTCAATATCAACGACCGTTATTTCGTTTTGTTCACCAACTAAATTTTCAGCTAGTGTGCCGCCTACTTGGCCAGCTCCGAGTATGATTATTTTCATTATTTACCAGTGTTATAAGTACCTATTGCTATGAAGTATTAGCTATCTAAAATAAGATAGATAGCTAATTGTTGTGTGCTGTATAGGTTATATTTTTTTAACTAGTTTAGCGTAATAAAAGCCATCGCTTTCACCAGGAAGTAACTGTAAACCAGGTGTGGTGGGCGTGTCTTTATCATGTAGAGGAATATGCTCAACATCATTGTTATTAGCTAAAAACTTAGCAACTTGTTGTTGGTTTTCTTGAGGGAGTACTGAACAAGTAGCGTATACCAAGGTGCCACCTGGCTTTAGAAGCGGCCAAATACTATCGAGTATATCGCCTTGTAATGCTGCTAAATCGGCAATGTCTGATGCACGACGCAACCACTTTATATCGGGGTGGCGGCGAATAACACCGGTAGCCGAGCAAGGTACGTCGAGTAAAATACGATCAAACTGTTTTTCATCCCACCAAGTGTGTGGTTGTGATGCATCACCACATTGTAGGTCGGCACCTAAGCCTATACGAGTTAAGTTTTGCTTAACACGCTCTAGGCGAGTTGCATCGCTATCAAGGGCAAGTACCTCAGCATCGGCCAATTCTAAAATATGACAGGTTTTGCCACCCGGCGCGGCGCAGGCATCTAAAATAGTGTCGTCATCTTTAGGCTCTAAAAAGCGCGCAGCTAACTGTGCAGCAGCATCTTGTACAGAACAAGCACCGGTATCAAACTCGGGTAATGAAAATACATCTCGTGGTTTAGCTAACTTTATCCCATCTATAAAATCAGGGTTAAGTGTATGCTCAATATCGTTAGCTGTTAGCATATCGCTGTATTCTTGCGTGCTGTATTGCGCTTGATTTACACGCAGCCACATAGGCGCTTGCTGTTGGTTTTCTGCAAGCAGATCTTCCCAACTATCAGGATAAGCTTCTTTAACTTGTTTGATAAACCAGTTTGGATGATTGTATAAACACACCGGAATAAGTTTGGCTTTTTCTTCAAGCTCAAGTTGTTGGCGCTGAAAACTACGTAGAATAGCGTTAATAAGTCCTTTTAAACCCAAAGCACGCAATTGTTGTAGTGCATTTACAGTTTCTGAAATTGCCGCATGTGGCGGAACACGCATGTGTTGTAGTTGGTAAATGCCCACATACAATAAAAACTGAAATATTCTACGCTTACCTTTTAACGGCTCCTCAACTAAATGTTGGCAGTAGTTTTCAAGGCTTGGTAAATAGCGTAAAACGCCATAGCAAATTTGCTGTAGCAGGGCTTTATCTTTAGGTGGCAAGCCTTGGCTGGCAAATGGTAGTTCTTGATTAAGCGAAGCGCCTTTATCAACTACGTTATATAAAGTTTCAGCGGCAAGCGCTCGTACGTTTGGAACATTACTCATTATTTTCGCCTAATATTGTGCCAGGAGTAACCCAGTCACTACGACCATTTAAAAAGTCGTTAATTGCCATTGGTTTTTTACCTTGCGGTTGTAATTGCGTAATACATAAAGCATGTTCGCCACAACCTACAATAACGCCATTTTTGTCGCTCGACAGAACGCGCCCGTTATTATCAGGCTGGTTGCTTGATTGCTCTACAACATGTGCTTGATAAATTTTTACTGGCTGCCTTCCCATTTGGGTGAAGCATACCGGCCACGGATTAAACGCGCGAATGTTACGCTCAATTTGCGCCGCGCTCATAGACCAGTCAATATTGGCTTCGTCTTTTGAGAGCTTTTTAGCGTAATTAGCCGCGGCATCATTTTGTGGCTCAGGGGTTATTTTACCATTCGCTAAGTTGTTAATAGTGTCAATAAGTGCACCAGGGGCAAGATCAGCTAATTTAGTATATAAACTGGCACTGGTTTCGGTGGCACTAATAGGGCAGCGGCTTATATGTAACATGTCGCCAGTATCTAGCCCTTCATCCATTTGCATTATGGTGACGCCGGTTTGTTCATCACCTGCCCAAATAGCACGTTGAATCGGGGCAGCACCACGCCAGCGTGGTAAAATAGAACCATGCACATTTAAACAGCCTAATCGCGGCGCATCTAAAATGGCTTTAGGTAAAATTAAGCCATAAGCCACTACAATCATGATGTCGGCATTAAGGCTAGTAAGCTCATTTAAGGCGTCTTCTGTTTTTAGTGATTGTGGCTGAAAAACCGGTAAGTTGTGCTCAAGTGCGAGCTCTTTGACTTCACTGGCTTTTAATTTTTTACCACGACCTGCCGGGCGGTCTGGCTGGCTATACACACCCACTATTTGGTGTTCGCTTTGTATCAGCGCTTGTAAATGACGTGCGGCAAAGTCCGGCGTACCGGCAAATGTAATGCGTAATGGTTGAGTCACTGAGTTTTCCTAAGGTGCTTATTACTATTCTGCAAATTTGGCTTCTTTTTCAAGCTTTTTACGAATACGTTGGCGCTTTAATGGCGATAAGTAATCAATGAAAAGCTTACCTTGAAGGTGATCTAGTTCGTGTTGAATACAAATAGCTAGTAGTTCATCTGCATCTAGTACAAATTCTTCGCCTTGCTCGTTAAGCGCGGCAACAGTAACCGTTTCTGCGCGATCAACTTTTGCGTAAGAGTTAGGCACAGAAAGGCAGCCTTCTTCGCTTACGGTTGTACCGTCTTTTTTAATGATTTGTGGATTAATTAATACCAGTGGTTCGTTGCGCTCTTCTGATACGTCAATCACTACAATGCGTTGATGAATATTAACTTGTGTGGCAGCAAGACCAATGCCATTTTCATCATACATAGTTTCTAGCATGTCTTTTATAATCACACGGACTTGGTCGTCAACATGTGCAACTTCTTGTGCTATTGTACGTAAACGTTCATCTGGGAATCTTAAAACTTCTAACGTAGCCATAGTTACCTTTTACACTTATGCTTAATTTAGGGTATTGTATGCTCTTATTTTAGCCATTCGCGTTCCCCTTTAACAGGTTTTGGTCAATAATAATGAAAAAACAATACAAGGAAGCCCAATGAAATCTCCATTAATTGCAATTATCGTTGCATTAGGTGCTGCATTCTATACTTATGCTGATGTGCTAAAAATAAAAAAAGATGCACCTAAACAGTATGTTGTGAAAAAAGGCGATACACTTTGGGATATTTCTGGAGTTTATTTAAACGAACCTTGGCTATGGCCTGAGTTGTGGCAATTGAACCCGCAAATTAATAACCCTCACCTTATTTATCCCGGCGATGCCTTAGCATTAATCTACGATGCGCAGGGAAATCCACGTTTAGTGATAAATAAAGCGTACCGAAAGCTGTCTCCTCAGGGGCGAATTACCCCTAAAGGCAAAAATGCAATTACCACCTTGCCACTAGAAATGATCAGACCTTATATAACTTATGAGCAAGCTATAAATAGCGACGATATAAAAGCTAAACCTTATATTTTAGGGGCAAACGAGAACACGAAAACACAAACATTAGGGCATATTTTATACGTTAAAGGCGATTTAAAGTTACACCAAGCTTATGCAATTTATCATAAAGGTAAGCCATATTTAGACCCAGAAACTGGAAGGGTACTTGCTAATCGTGCTGCTTATGTTGGTATGGCTCGCGCCTTTAGAAAAGGTGATGCCGCTAATGGCGAGCCTGCATCGGTCAGAGTTGAGTCGGTGAAGCGCGAAATAAAACAAGGCGACTTTTTACTTCCAGCAATGGAAGGGCAAATGCTACCAGCGTATTTTAATATGCATCGTCCTACCCAGGCTGTATTGGGTTATGTTATTGCTTCGCCAAGCGATTCTAGAGAATTTAGCACTATGGATGTAGTGGTGCTAAACTTAGGATCAGAGCAGCAAGTAGAAGTGGGTCATGTACTTGATATTGAACGCCAATCACCAAGCGTTATAGATGGTCCTCGTGGTCCTCGCTACACCGAGGACTCAAGTCGCTTTGAAAAGTTAATTTCAAATGCTAACGAGTTTTTTGGTGCTGAACCCGATGATGGAAGTACGGTTTGGAAAATGCCGAAAGAAAAAGTAGGTGAGTTAATTGTATTTAAGGTGTATGACAACGTAAGTTATGCGCTAATAACTAAAAATCAGCACCCAATTCGCGTTGGAGATATTGCAGTTATTCATTAAGTAGCGAGTCGGTGCTCTAGGAGAGAGCATGGATCAGTCATCTGGCAAGCTAGCCCACTGGCTTGCCTTTTATATGTGTAAAGGGTTGGGTATTAAAACCCTTTTAGCACTATCTAAAAACCATTCCCTTGAGTCATTGTTTGGCTTATCTCATCAGCAATTACTGCAATTAGGACTAAGTGCTAATCAAGCTACTAATTTGTTGCACACTAATTGGCAGCAAATTACGCATTATGAACAGTTAATCCTACACAATAATATAACGGTTATTAGTATTTTTGATGCCGCTTACCCCGAAGATTTAAAACAAATAGCCAGTGCGCCTTTATTGCTTTTTTGCAAAGGCGATGTGTCGTTATTAACTAGCCCACAAATAGCCATAGTTGGGAGCCGTAACGCCACTCCCACCGGGCTGGAAATAGCTGCTGAGTTTGCATATCAACTTACCTTAGCTGGAATCACTATTACTTCAGGCATGGCCCGCGGTATAGACGGAGCTGCGCATAAAGGGGCCTTAGCTGGCAGCGGAAAAACCATTGCCGTGCTGGGTACCGGTGTTGATATTTACTACCCTAAGCAGCATAAGCTACTTACAAATCAAGTATTAGAGCAGGGCTTGCTTGTAAGTGAGTTTTTACCTGGTACTGCCGCGAATGCACATAATTTTCCGCGTCGTAATCGTATTATATCGGGGTTGTCGCTGGGGGTACTTATTGTTGAAGCTGAAATTAAAAGCGGTTCGCTTATTACTGTACGCTATGCGCTGGAGCAAAATAAAGAAGTATTTGCTGTTCCCGGATCGATTAAAAACCCACTTGCCCAAGCGAGTCATTTTTTAATTAAGCAAGGTGCTAAGCTCGTGGAGAATGTAAGTGATATTCTTGATGAGGTGAGCTTTGCTTATCAAAGTGGTTTTTTAACTCCAGAGCAGTCAACCCAAACCAATAAAGACTCCCAGTGTGAGGTGTTAAATAGTATTGGCTTTGAGGTAACCAGTGTTGATGACATTGTTCGCCGTGCTCAGTGGCCAATTGATAAAGTGCAAGCCAGATTGCTGGACTTGGAGCTAGATGATCAAATAGAGCGAGTTTTAGATGGTTACATCAGGGTCTGTTGACCTTTGCGGGTTAATATTTGTTCAAACTAGAGGCAATTTAATCGCGGCGCGAGGTTTGTAACCTAGTGGGCTAAGTAAAAACCGAGCAACAAAGAGTTAATTGCCCCTAGGCAGAACCCTTCGGGTAGCGCCTGTGTGGCATTAATGCTGCGTTATCGCCAATTTATGGGGAATACACCACATAGGCTCTGCCTTGCCTAAATACCAAACAGGCTGCTGCAAATTTAACCTTGAAAGATTAACAGACCCTAAACTAAGTACTTAAGCTAAATGCGAGGTGGTGATATGTTTGAAGTGCTTATGTATCTTTTTGAAAACTATATTCACAACGACGCTGGGCTCTTCATTGAACCTAACGAATTGACCGATGAATTATTACGAGCTGGTTTTAATCAAGCCGAAATATTTAAAGCACTAGATTGGCTAGAGCAGCTAGCCGAATTACAGCATAGTGACACATCACCATATTTAATCACTGACTCGCCACAAACAATGAGAATATTTACCGACCACGAATGCAAAATGCTGGATGTGCAGTGCCGTAATTTTTTAATGTTTGTTAAACGCATTGGCGTTACTAATGGTATTACCCGTGAAATGGTAATGGACCGCTTAGCAGCGCTAGATAAATCTTTTATAGGGTTAGACGATTTAAAGTGGGTGGTGTTAATGGTGCTATTTAATATACCCGGAGCAGAAGTGGCTTGTGAGCAAATGGAGGATCTTATATTTGACCAGCCCGGGGACTTACTTCACTAATACCTAAATTCAAGATACATATTAATACCTATTTAATACAAAACATGAGCATACGAGTAAATTAAATTGCTTAAGTACTTTCGAAAAAGTAATTTATATAGCAAGTATATGCCATAATCTTTGCCTTATTATTGCACCGTACTTTTTACGCTATAATTGGCCGCTAATTTAATGTAATGGGTATAGCTATTGTATCTTTAAGTGTTTTGGGTATATTAGGCGAAAATTCACCAACCTTTAGGATCACCATGAGTAAAATCGACCATTCGCTTTTCTCGGCGAATAAGCACGCCCTAGAAAAAGAATATGAGATATGCCCACAATGTGGTTCAGAGTTAGTGATCCGCAATAGTAAATCAGGCCCATTTTTAGGTTGTGCCAGCTACCCCAAGTGCGATTTTATTCGCCCGTTGGCGCATCACGATAGCAGTGAAATAAAAGTGCTAGAAGATTCCGCATGTCCACAATGTAGTAAGCAGCTGGTGGTAAAAAATGGCCGCTACGGTATGTTTATTGGTTGTACAGGGTATCCAGAGTGTCATTACATTGCCAATGAAAACGAGGCAAAGCAAAATGAAGAGCCATTACCTAGTTGCCCTAAATGTAAAAAAGGCCGTTTAGTTTCACGTAGTAATAAATTTGGTAAAATATTTTATTCATGCGATTGCTACCCAAGCTGTAAATATACGCTGAATAATAAACCGGTTGAGCAATCGTGCCCAGAATGTAACTGGCCACTGCTGATTGAGAGAAAAATGGCTAATAGCACTGTGTTACAATGCCCGCAAAAAAGTTGTATGCATAAAATTGCAGCCACTGAATAACGTTTAAAACTCCTGGAGACGATTTTGTCAGATCAATCTACTATAGCTGCTGCTATAACATGTTTAGCGCAAGGCGAAGTGATTTTATACCCTACAGAAGCTGTATATGGCTTAGGTTGCGATCCAGATAATCAACAAGCAGTTGAGCGACTACTGGCTATTAAACAGCGCCCGGTCGAAAAAGGCCTTATTTTAATTGCCGATAACTACGGGCAGTTATTAAAATATGTAGATGATGCCAAAATCCCAATGGATAAACGTGCCGACATTTTTTCAAGTTGGCCAAATGCGATTACTTGGGTTATGCCCGCAGCTAAAAACACCCCAAAGTGGTTAACTGGGCAGTATGACACTATTGCAGTTAGGGTGACTAACCATCCAACCGTAAAGCGCTTATGCCAAGAGTTTGGTAAGCCACTGGTATCAACTAGCGCTAATTTAAGCGGTCAAAATACAGTATTAAGCATTGCCGAGGCTAAAAGCCAGTTTACTGAGCAGGTAGGTTATTATGTTGATGAGCCACTCGGTGGTAATACGCAACCAAGTACAATTAAAGATGCCATGAATGGCAAAGTATTTAGAGGTTAATATGCAAAGTAAATTATTAGAGCAAGTAAAAGCCTACTTTATGGCTTTGCAAGACACTATTAGCCAAGGCCTTGAAGCAGCCGATGGTAAAGCTAAGTTTATAGAAGATAACTGGCAGCGTAGCGAAGGCGGCGGCGGACGTACACGCGTTATCACTAATGGTAATATTATTGAGCAAGGCGGTGTTAACTACTCGCATGTATTTGGTGCCTCTATGCCCGCATCTGCAACCGCACACAGACCCGAACTTGCAGGGCGAAGCTTTCATGCTTGCGGTGTGTCATTGGTTATTCATCCAAAAAATCCACATATACCAACCAGTCATGCCAATGTGCGTTTTTTTATTGCCGAAAAAGAGGGCGAACAACCAATATGGTGGTTTGGTGGTGGCTTTGACTTAACCCCTTTTTATCCTGTACTTGATGATGTAGTACATTGGCATCAAGTAGCACATGACTTATGTGCACCATTTGGCGATGAGTTGTATCCAAAGTACAAAACCTGGTGCGATGAATATTTTTATTTAAAGCATCGCGATGAAACACGCGGTGTAGGTGGGTTATTTTTTGACGACCTAAATGAACTGGGTTTTGAGCAAAGCTTTGCCTTTACGCAAGCAGTAGGTAATGGCTTTTTAGAGGCTTACTTACCTATTATAGAGCGTCGTAAAAAAGATGAATACACAGCGCAGCAACGCGACTTCCAGCTTTATCGTCGTGGCCGCTACGTAGAGTTTAATTTAGTCTGGGATAGAGGCACTCTGTTTGGTTTGCAAACGGGTGGTCGCACCGAATCTATATTAATGTCTATGCCACCGTTAGCGCGTTGGGAGTATAACTACACTCCAGACGCAGAGAGTGCTGAGGCTAAGTTATACCAGTATTACTTACGCCCTCAGCAATGGTTGAGTACACAACCAAATGATTTAATTGCTAGAGAGTGCCAGCTTTAAGGCTTCTCGTGTAAATATAAAAGGCGCTACATAGCGCCTTTTTTGTATTTAGCGTTATGCGTTAATGCTGGTTAATCATATGGCTCGCTAGCTGTCCAAACGATTGCTTAAGGCCTTCTCGTAGTAATGGATTATCTACTTCAAGGTCTAATGTTTTATTCATGCAGTACATCCATTGGTCGCGCAAGTCTTGATCAATGGTAAAAGGCATATGGCGTTTACGCAGCATAGGATGGCCATGTTTTGCTACAAATAGGTCTGGGCCGCCTAACCAGCCAGATAAAAATTCAAAAAACACTTGGCGAATTCTATCTAATGGCAGAGGATGCATATCATATAATGGTTTAGCGTATTCATCTGTAGCCATAATATCGTAGAATCTATTTGCAATAGCAAGTGCGCCTGGTTCTCCACCTAGTATTTCATAAGGTGTTTTTTCAGGTGTGGGTGTTTGCTCTATTGTGGCGGGCTTAGATTTTGAAAAAAGTCGTTTAATCATATTATTTATCATCGTTAATAGGCAGTATTACTACTGCAAAGAGGTTGCTTTAAAATGGACAAATATGCGGTTTTTGGAAATCCAATAAAACATTCAAAATCCCCCGCGATACATAAACAATTTGCTATCTCTTTAGGTGAGCAAATCGACTATCGCGCAATCTTAGCACCTATCGATAACTTTGAAAAAACAGTATCGAATTTTTTTGCTCAAGGCGGTAAGGGAGCTAATGTAACTATGCCCTTTAAAGAGCAGGCTTTTGCAATGGCAGATGAGCTCACACCATTAGCTAAAATTGTCGGTGCAGTAAATACCTTAAAAAAGCAAGCAGACGGCACGTTACTAGGCGATAACACCGACGGCATCGGCTTTGTAAGCGATCTGCTGGCTAATAATGTCAGTATTACCGGTAAACGTATTTTAATAATAGGCGCAGGCGGGGCTGCAAGGGGGGTTGTTTTACCCTTGCTGGATCATCAGCCACAGGAAGTTGTTATTGTTAATCGTACCGCCGAAAAAGCACAAAATTTAGCAAAGTTGTTTGCTCAACATGGGAATGTATCGGGTTATGGTTTTAACAATCTACCAGAAAACGATTATGCGCTTATCATAAACTCTACCTCTAGCAGTATGAATGACGAGCTTCCAGCACTTGATCAAAAACATATTACTAACTGTGAAGTAGCGTATGACATGTTTTATTCACTGCAAAATACCATTTTTATGAATTGGGTAGCGCAGTATAATAGTAAGACTAAATTGTTGGATGGCAGCGGCATGCTAGTTGGTCAGGCTGCCCAGGCATATTATGTATGGCGTAATAAAATGCCTGCAATACTACCTGTCGTTAATGCACTAAAACAGGGAGCACTTACATGAACCAAGCAATACAATTTATAGATAGGTTAGAATTTAGAGAGCCAGCGCACCAATTAGTCTTTTTTGCACAAGTAAATGGCATGCTGGTGGAATGTGTTATTGCGGTAAGTAGTTTAGGTTTGACCGATGAAAGTCATGCAACAAGTTATTTTGAAAAAAATCGTTTTGATTACGAAGAGCGCGCCGAGCAACTTATCGAAGATGAAAGTTACAACTCGGCAGGCCAAATAGAAGTCAGCTTAATTAGCTAAGTGCTTATATAACGTCGTCACTTAAGTACTCATTTTTAAGCAGTACATAGTTATCCGCAGATACTTTTAAAAATGTAAGCTCTTGCTCGGTAAGCGCTCGAGCTTGCTTAACTGGACTGCCTACATATAAGTAACCAGACTCCAAACGCTTATTTGGTGGCACCAATGAACCCCCGCCAATAATCACATTATCTTCAACAATGGC
The DNA here is from genome assembly GCF_014163535.1 of Pseudoalteromonas sp. SR45-4. Taxonomy (NCBI): domain Bacteria; kingdom Pseudomonadati; phylum Pseudomonadota; class Gammaproteobacteria; order Alteromonadales; family Pseudoalteromonadaceae; genus Pseudoalteromonas; species Pseudoalteromonas sp. SR45-4. The sequence continues at coordinate 707 of NZ_JACJDO010000028.1, read as the reverse complement.
ATTGTCCATAATAATTGCGCCCATTCCCACCAATATACAATTACCTAACTGACAACCATGTAACATAACTTTGTGCCCAACCGTTACATCATCACCAATTATAAGCGGATAACCTTCGGGGTTACTTTTGGTTGCTCGCGATAAATGCAGCACGCTACCATCTTGTATATTAGTACGCTCACCAATGCGTATATAGTTTACATCACCACGGGCAGCAACTAACGGCCATACGCTGCTATCATCACCCAAAGTAATATCGCCAACCAATACCGATGATTCATCTATATAAACAGACGCATTAAATGAAGGGGTAACACCTTTATAAGAACGGATTGTCATATCTGCACCTTTAACTAACAGTTATATTAAATTATGAGTGTAACAGCAGAGCTTATTTAAGTGCCACAAAAGCAGTAATTGTTTATAAAACTAGCAGTTTTAGGCGCTTTAGCTCAGTTACTGAGCGAACGTCGTTTTTTTTTAGTTTTTCAGTAAAAAATGCTTGATCTGTTTTCGGATCTCCCTATAATGCGACCCCACTGAGACGGGAAACGTCAACGCCTAGCGAGACGCGAACTACTCAGAGAGTTAAATAAAACTTCGGTTTTAAATTTTCCAAAAAGAAAGTTTAAAACAAAGTATTGACTCGAAAAATAAAGGGTGTATTATACGCATCCCTTGAGACGCTAAAGCGACTCAAAACGTTC
>NZ_JACJDO010000027.1:0-56527 GCF_014163535.1 Pseudoalteromonas sp. SR45-4 | reverse complement strand
TCAAAAATGCCTTGCCAGTGTTTTATTTTTTGCTGTTTATTCATAATTACCTCAGGTTAATATGCTGAGTAAATTATGCATAGGTAGCATTAATATTGGTATGTGGGTTTAATTGCGCGCTTACATTTGCTTGATAGCAGCCATGCCTCATGTTTTATTAATTACAGTTGTTTTAGGCACTCTAATTAATAAGCTCACAAAAAATCCATCAGTTGATAAATCAGCGCCAAAAAATAATACGGGGTCTTCTAAAAGTATATATTCTCATGCTGAAGATGGTAATAACTCTACTAAGATACCTACTTTAGATCGTTTGGTAAATTTTGCTGAATCTTTTGATGAAAAGGCAGCAAAGTTTGAGAAAGATGCCGAGACTTCTAAGAGGAGAGCTCAGGGAGAGATCTATAAGTTAGAGTTAGAGGCTTTGAGGGCTAGGGCAAAAGCGTTTAGAGTAAACGTACCTGAAAGCAAGGAAAAACCTAAGCAGGTTAGGCCACAACCTAAGAAAGATGGGCTACTTCATAAAATAGCCTGTGATAAAAATAGTCAGAATGATCATGTTGAAAGAGGCGAGGGCCCAGATACCCATAGTGCTTCTACTGTTAGAAAAGAAGCAGGAGAATTAACCTATAATTTTAATCTTCATGGTGAGCTTCACAAGTTAAATATCGCAAAAAATGATGAGCTGTCAAAGCTTGACAGTGTAGGGAAAGAAAACAGGTTCGCTATTAATCCTCAAGGCGATTCTTCGGATCTACTGCAACAAAAAAAACACCAGAGAGTACAACTTGCTAAAAGTAAACATTATATTAATACCAAATATAAATTAAGGCAGACAATACTAAAGCATAAAAAAAATGTTGAAGCTAAGAATGAAAAAGAGCAAGTAGTTACAGACTTACTATCTACAACAATGCTATGCAAAGCTAATGGAATAAAAAGCACATCTGATTTTTTTAAATACCTAATCGAATACGAGCTACTTTTTTTTAAAGATAAGAAATATCACTTAACTGATAAGGGAAAGCTGTTTGGTGGTAGGTATCGAACAAATAGCAAAGGTGATCGATGGGTTGTGTGGTCATGTGATAACCTTCATACTGTGCTCTATAATTTCAAACGTCCTTTGTTTGATCGATTAAACATTAACTATTTAATGCACATTACACATACTGCCAATCTCCCAGGCATACTCTCTAAAGGCTTATTGCCTCACAATAATAAAGCACAAAAAGTTGATATCAGTAATAGTTTAGTAAATGCAAGAAGAGCAAAAAAAGAGCCTATACATAAACACTCAATACATGACTACGTACCTTTTTATTTTAACGTTAGAAATGCGATGCTATTCCAGGTTCAAAAAGAGTTTGGAGCAGAAGTTATTATTTTATCTTTTTATAAGGAAGCTATAGCATCTCCCAAAGCTATTTTTTCGAACGGTAATGCTTCTACCATAGCTTCTACATTTACACCATATATACAAGAATTAGCCTCATTTAATTGGAGTGCAATTTTTAGTTCGAGTTGGAAGGTAAATGGGCTTGTAGATTTAGACCTAAAATCAAAAATGATGAGTGAATGTTTGATTTATGAAAAGGTCGCTATTGATAAGCTTCATTGTATTTACTGTCAGGATATAGAAGTACAGCAGCGCATAATAAAAGTATGCGAAGACAAAAAAATACATATCAACGTTGCTGTTGATCCCATGCTTTTTTTCTAATAGTAAAAAACATAAAAAATTAAGGCCTAAAATATGGGTGTTGAAGTAATAAATGGAAATATATTCAATTCTAAATGCAATTACCTAGTAAACCCTGTTAACTGTGATGGTGTTATGGGGGCTGGGTTAGCTCTAGAATTTAAATTACGCTATCCAGACATGTTTATAAAATATGAAGCTTTATGTGATGCAAAAAAACTAGATATAGGGCTCCTGTGGATATATAAATCAGAGCTTAAATCGGTTTTAAATTTTCCGACTAAGTTGAGCTGGAAATACCCGTCAAAAGAGTCATACCTTCACCAAGGCCTTAAAAAATTTGTAGATACCTATGAAAGTAGAAATATAAAATCGATAGCTTTTCCTATTTTGGGTGGGGGACGAGGCGGGATAGATGGCAAAGTTAGTCTTGCTATTATGCAGTCATACCTATCAGACCTTAATATTGATGTTGAAATTTATGACTATTCAGTAACGGCTAATGATGATTTGTACGTTGAGTTCGCTAAAAAAATAACCCCTTTATCAAGTGAACAAATATCCGCTGAGAGTGGAGTCAAAATTATTTATATAGAAAGGATTTTAGAAGCAATTAAGGAAGGCCGTATATATCAATTAAATCAGCTTTTATCGATACAAGGTGTTGGAATCAAAACAGTTGAAAAAATATTTTCATATAGCCAAAAGTTAGATAATCATGTGCAGCAGAATGATTTATTTTTATAATAACGAAGTTGCCACAATTTTTGATTCGCATGTAAGTGAAGGATGCCTAGATCTTTGTTGTTTGGAATAAAGTAAAAACAAGAAGACTGGCTAAATTTAAAAGCACAAACAGCTTAAAACTATTTTAAAGGGAAGCGCGATGCTTCCCTTTTGTGCCGTGCTTTGGCTAGGCTTTGAATATCAGATTAACTTACTTAGGTTACCCTTCGAAATACTTTGAAAATTGAAATAGGCCCTGAGTGTTTAGACGAATTTGCACTTAATAATGTTAGTTACCATGTTTGGTCTTACTAGAAAGGGCTGTTTTCTGATTAAATTGTTACTTGTGGCTTAGCCTAATCTGAGTCAATAAGTAGTCATAGTTTTTTAAAATAACTATCTTTAATATAAATTCAAGGATGAAAATGAAGTCTGTTTTTAATACTGTTGATATTTTATTTGGGCATTTTGCTCGTGGTTTTATAATTGTTTTTCTTTATTTGGCCTTAAGCTTAATCGCTGCTTTTAACTTGATATCTATTCCTCTTTATTTTTTTGAGTATGATGCCGGCTTATCTGATTTAGATCTGAGTGAAGTCGGACTTTTCATTATATTTGCAGCCTCAGTATGGCGGTTTTTCGCGCGTTGTTTTGCTTTGAACTGGACTAAATGGAAAGCACTTAAACGCTTTGTATTTGTTATTGCTTTTGCTGAGCTATTTCTTTCGTTATTTTTTACATTCTATTTAATAATTGAATTAATCGACCAAGGTGTACTGGGGGTCGCTATATTAAATAGATATGCTGATATTCAAACCTTTCTTTCTATTTTTATTACAATTATTGCAATTTATGCGAGTACGCCTTTGCCCAATTTTTTTAAAAATAAAGATGATGCAGCCAGCAACTTGCCTGACAATGAATCAAATAATGATCAACCAGAAGCGATGAGCTAAGTTTACAAATGTTTGGAAGTAGAACAATGGAAAAATTAATTTTAAGTTTAGTTACCTTAGCGCTTTTTTTTAGTACGGCCCGCCTTGAGGCAAAAGAGCAAGTATTCCAACCGGATGACTCTGTATTTTTGCAATCATCTTGCACAGAGGTGATTGAGATATTTGACCGAAAACAAGAGCCTGGGAAGTATGCTGCTCTTCATACTTCTGTATCAGAGGCTATGCGTGCTGGCTACTGTATAGGCGTATTACAACAATATATTAAGAGCTCACCGTCGTGTAAAAAAAGATATGGATATTATAAAAAGAGTAATTGGTTCGACTTAGCACAAACAATTGCGAATATGTCATTTGGTGCAGAGCAACTAGAAAGGCTTAAAGCGAGTCATTTACTTGAGGCGGCTTACTGTAATGGCTAGTGGTATGACCGTTCCTGATGCTATTCGCTTCTTATTTGGGATCGATGTTGCCAAAGAAAGTACATATTTAAAAGACAAAGCAAATTCTCTTGTCCGTAATAAGCTTATTAAAGTTGAAACTGAGCTAAGGGTTCAAAGAGCAACAAAGCGTTTGGCGGATGGGCAGCTAGATGTGCTATTTAATGCTTTACTACTCAATGCAATTTTTCATGATCCCAAAGACGTAAAAAGAATATTTGAAGATAAGGACTTTAGATACCATTGTGCTGTGATTGTTAGTCAGTTGTTTGGTGAAAGTAATTCATTATTGGGCATTGCTCTGAGTAAAACAACTGCTGCTGAATTTGCGGATGCGCTTGCTAGTGATTGTGACTTGCGCAAAAAGAGATTACCTAACCCGTTTGCTGTAATGCCTCAACTAGCTTTAGGGAAAAATCTCAGTTTATTGCATGCATTACTTGCGCAATCTGCCCTTACCAGCTCAACAGATAACTTGCTTTTAGCTTATTTAAATAACGATATAGACAAAGCGTTAGCATTATCAAGGCAATTAGATACAAATAATCATAGTATTAAGCAATTAGTAGAGCATATAACATCTCGGCACAAGGAAGCAGAGGAGTTTGATGATTTATTAGGGTATTTCCAAAAAATGTAATTATTAAAAATAATGTTTGTTAGTGCATTGCACTAAGTGAATCTATAGCCATCAGCAATAGATGGAGATTTACATGACAAATATTAAAGAGCTTGTTATTAACTTTCACATGACCGAAGCGTGTAATTACCGTTGTGGTTATTGTTACGCTAAGTGGCAAGATAATACGTCAGCAACAGAGTTACATCATTCTTCAGAGAGTATTCAAGATTTACTGCTAATGCTAGCTGAGTACTTTTTTTCGAATAATAAAATACGACAAGAATTAGGTTATCAATCAGTAAGGATTAATTTTGCTGGTGGAGAACCTGTAATGTTAGGAGCTCGCTTTGTTAGCGCTTTATTATTTGCAAAGAGTATAGGCTTTAATACGTCACTTATTACTAACGGACATTTTTTGTCACCAGCAATGTTAAGGCGTATTGCCCCTCATTTAGATATGCTTGGTTTAAGTTTTGATACTGCAGATTATTTAATTGCTCAAAGCATTGGTCGAATAGATCGTAAAGGTGAATGGTTTTCCCCGCAAAAAGCATTAACTGTTACAGCGCTATATCGCCAGTTAAATCCTCAAGGTAAGTTGAAAGTAAATACTGTAGTTAATGCATTCAACTTCCGCGAGAATTTGAATGAAACAATTGCATTATTGCAACCCGACAAGTGGAAGCTCTTACGTGCACTACCTGTCTATAGTGATCAGTTAACTATCTCGCAAGAAAAATATGATTCTTATGTTCAAAAGCATAAAGAGCACAGTAATGTTATTGCAATTGAAGATAATTGCGATATGTGGCAATCATATTTGATGATAAATCCAGAAGGTAACTTTTACCAAAACTCGTCATCGTGTCAGGGGTTAACGCTTAGTCCTTCAATATTGGATATAGGGGTTTCTAAGGCTTTGAATCATGTGAATTTTAACGTTAAAGCATTTGCAATCCGATACCCTTCGAGCTTTCCGCAAGTTATTAAAGAGAATTTGATAACACTGGGAGAGCAATAATGAAAAAATATAGTAATGATAAAAACATCAACACGTTGGTTTGTAAGTTATTGAAGAAAAAAGGTTGGTCTTTAAAGCGTGGGCGTCATCCAAGGCTGATTGCGCCATCAGGTATCAAAATAACAGTTCCAAGCACGCCAAGTGACTTTAGAGCATATAGAAACTTTAAAATGGATATTCGACGATTGAAGGAGTTTTAGCTAACGCCGAAGCTCCATAAGTCGAATCACAATTAACTTTTTAAGGAGACATATATGTCTAACAATAATGATCATAAATCAAACCAAGGAAACAGCAATAAAGGCACTTCTGGCGTCAATGCTCCATACCAAAGAGCACAAGATAATCGAAGTAATCAGTTAAATCCGAACAACCCTAACTATAACGGTAAAAAATAGTTAAATAATTTTATTTAAGCTAAGCGCAGCGAAAGCTGCGCTTATCTTTATATTACGTAGATACTTTATATAAATTGTAGGTAAGAGATTTGAATTATAAAAAAAGAATTGAAGATGCCGTACTTAGAACTAAAAAGTTACAGCTAAAATTGTCTTCAAGCCCGTTGCCATTTAGCGAAGCTCTTAGCGACAATAAGAAACAAGAAATCTTAATTCATTGTTTTAAGGTGTTGCAATTTCATGGGTTTAAATCATCCAAAGACTTAGCAAGTAAATGTACGGATGTTCATCTAATGCTTCAGTATTTTTTAAAGAAAGATTTAAATATAGACAGCCATATTACTATTGGGGATCGGTATTGGCATGATTATATTTATTGTGAAATGTCGGATGAGAGTATTAAAAGTGAGTTAAATTCTCCTAGTTTAGATGAACCTATTAAGGCACATGTTTGGTTAACTTTAACCGATGGAACGATACTTGATTGTACTGGGGAAGCACATGCCGATTTAATATTTAGCCGAGGTAACTTTCCGCTTCATGAATGTTTACACTTATCAGCTTCTAATAAAAAGGAAGATCCAGTAGAGGGATATTATAGGCCGTATTTAATTGGCATAGATTTCCTTGAAAAAACGGGTGTTTGCAAAATACTTATACCATCGTAATTTTTATTGAAATAGGGATAACTGATTGGCTTAATCAGCTCACAACAAGCACGCGAGAAAGGGAATAACATTCCTATAGAAAGATATATAGAGTGTGGGCTGAATTGATATTTAGTTATTCATATATTTTCATAAGAATCCAAGTGCAATTTTGTAGTAGACTAACTCCCATAAACGAAAGTACAAAAGCATAGTTTTACTTTTAGTACCCACATTAGTACCCATAGGCTGCGGCCTTTAATTAAAGGTCATATAAATCAAATGAGTAGAGCAGGAATACAGTGGTTCCCTGGGCACATGAATAAAGCCCGTAACGAAATTAAAGAAATAATGCCGCAAATGGATGTGATTATTGAGGTGCTTGATGCGCGCATTCCTTATAGTAGCGAAAACCCTATGGTGGCGACGCTGCGTGAAGGTAAACCGGTAATTAAAATTTTGAATAAAGCCGATTTAGCCGATCCAAAAATGACTCAAATATGGAAAGATTACTTTGAGCAAGAAAACGGCGTAAAAGCAATTGCTTTTGGTAATGATAAAGCGGCTGAAGTACACCGTATTAATGAGCTGTGTAAAAAGTTAGTGCCTCACAAGGTGGGTGCCGATAAGCAAATTAAAGCCATGATTATGGGTATTCCTAACGTGGGTAAATCTACGTTAATTAATGTGTTAGCTGGGCGTATAGTTGCTAAAACAGGTAACGAGCCTGCGGTAACTAAAGCGCAGCAACGTATTAAGCTTGAAGACGGCATTATGCTTTACGATACGCCGGGTATGCTATGGCCAAAAGTTGAAAATGAAAACTCGGGTTACCGCTTAGGCGCAACTGGCGCAATACGCGATACAGCACTTGAGTATGAAGAAGTGGCGAGCTACACAGCTGAGTATTTAATAAAGGCGTACCCTGAGCTACTAAAAACACGCTACAAAATAGATGAACTACCAGAGAGTGACTGGGAGTTTGTTGAATTAGCGGGTAAAAAGCGTGGTTGTATTCGTGGTGGTAACCAAATAGACACTTACAAAATGTCGGAAATTTTAATTAACGAACTACGCGATGGCATTATTGGCCGCATTACTATGGAAACCCCACAAATGCGTGAGGAGGAAGAGATAATGGTTGCTGGTTTACGTGCGGCTGCGGCGGCTAAAAAGCAAGCCAAAGAAGACGAAAAGTTACAACGCCGAGCGCGAGCGCGTAAAAATCGTCGTTAATAATTAACCTGAATTTAGATAACTGAAAGTAATTTAATAGTTAAATTACAGACATAAAAAAAGCCCGTAAGGGCTTTTTTAGTTTCATATCTACCGTCACCGATATGAGCAATGTAGCAAGTAAAATAGTAGGGCGGTTACTCGTTATCAACATCAAGGGGCGTTGTGTTGAATTTACAAGTAACCATAGCAGTTAACGTGCGCTACACGTTGTTCCAGGGTCGAGAAACAAATCAGTTTATTTCGTAACAAGTTAGGATGTACTCCCTTCTTGTTGATAGTGATTATCAATTAGATTTGGGCGCGTGTCAACACTCAAATGCAAATAGTTATTATTTATTTTTATCGTGCATATTTTGAATTGTTAGCACTAAAGTGGGTGCTGTTTTTTTCTGCAAAAACACATATGCTAGTTAAATAATTATAAAAATAATTAAAAGAATAAAACTATGTTTTCTATTTGGTCGATTAGCTTAATTGCCGTGGTGTATTTAGGCATATTGTTTGCTGTTGCAGGGTGGGCCGATAAGCGTAAGGTTTTACCTTTTAAAGGCTTAACTTATGGTTTGTCGTTAGGGGTTTATTGTACCTCGTGGGCTTTTTTTGGCACTACCGCACAGGCTGCAAGTAATGGCTGGTGGCTCGCCCCTACTTATGCGGGCACTATTATATTATTTATTTTTGGTTGGCAGCTGTATTGCCGCATTGCGCATATTTGTCGGCAACAAAAACTTACCTCAATGGCCGACTTTATAGCCACTCGGTATGGACAATCATCGAGTTTGTCGGGTTTGGTGTCGCTTATTTCGGTGATTGCAATTGTGCCGTATATTTCTTTGCAGCTCAGTGCTACGGCGCAAAGTATTAACTTGCTTACCGACCGAGCACCCACGCAAAGTAATGCGGTGTGGGCCGACAGTACTTTTTATATCACCTTGCTTTTAGCTTTATTTGCTATTTTATTTGGTGCTAGGCGGTTACGCCCAAGTGAGCATAACCCAGGGCTTATCGCCAGTATTGCGTTTGAGTCGGTGGTAAAGTTACTGGCATTTATTACAGTGGGTTTATATGTTTGCTTTGCACTATTTGATAACCCAGTCGCCTTATACGAAAAAGCCTATGAGCTTAAACTACCCACCCAAGTTACCGCTACGCAAAGCCCTGTTTATGTATATGTTGCGCACACCTTACTAGGGCTTTTAGCTACGTTATGTTTGCCGCGTCAGTTTCATATGAGCTTTATTGAAAACAATAACGACAATGAACTGGCCAAAGCGCGGTGGATATTTCCACTTTATTTGCTACTAATTAATTTATTTATTTTACCTATAGCTTACGCCGGCTTGGTTTACTTTAATGGCAATGATATTGGCCACGATTCTTTTGTATTAGCATTGCCTATGGCGGCAAACAATACCCTGGTAACGTTATTGGCATTTTTAGGTGGGTTTTCGGCAGCAACCAGCATGGTGATTGTATCGTCGATTGTATTATCGGTAATGATCACTAATGATTTTATTAATCAGTTTATTTTACGTCGCTCGCAGCTTACCTCAAGTAGCCGTGGGTTAGATAAAAACAACTTATTACATGCGCGCAAAATTGTTATTGTACTCATTTTACTACTTAGTTACTTTACTCACCGAGTACTTGGAGAAACCAGCACTTTAGCCACAGTGGGCTTAATGTCGTTTACTTTAGTGGCGCAGTTTGCACCTGCCATGATAATTGGTTTGTGGTGGCGACATGCCTCTTGCAGAGGCGCGCAACTGGGTATTTTAACCGGCTTTGTTATTTGGGGTTATACCTTACTATTACCAAACTTGGCCAGTGGCCTGGGTAGCCAAAGTAGTTGGCTAACAGAAGGGCCATGGCAAATAGCTTGGCTGGCACCTACCGATTTATTGTCGCTTGGTTTGGAGAGTATTAGCCAAGCGTTATTGCTATCTTTAGGTGCAAATTGCTTAGTGTATTTATTAATGCCCTTTTTTAGCCAAGCCACTCTTGCTGAGCGATTACAAAGTAATAAATTTATTGCACAACCCCATGATTCGCGCCTAGACACTACATTGCATCCGTTGAGTTATCATGACCTGGGGGCTTTATTGCAGCGTTTTGCTGAAAAAGAGGCCAGCCAATCGTTAGTTAATCATTATTTTCCTGATGATAAAAGCCAATGGAAAAGCCCGGCTAAAGCCGAGTTAGAGTTATTGGTAGAGCGTGAAATGTCGGCAGTAATAGGCGGTGCGTCGGCACGGCTTATTTTAGACGTAGCTAAAAATGAGCAGCGCCAACCATTAGAGCAAGTGGCCGAATTTGTAGATGAAGCCAGCCAAGTACTTAAATTTAACCGCGATCTTTTACAATCCACAATTGAAAACATTCAACAAGGTATAAGTGTGGTAGATAGTGAATTGCGTTTAGTGGCGTGGAATAAAGGCTATAAACGTATGTTTACTTACCCAGACGAAGCTTTATATATTGGCCGGCCAGTAGCCGATATTATTCGCTTTAATGCGCTGCGAGGGTTATTTAATAGCGGTAATATTGCCATTGAAATAGATAAGCGCTTAGCGTATTTAAAGCAAGGCAGTGCTTATAAGTTTCAGCGTTCGCACAGCGATGGCCGAGTGTTCGAAATGCAAGGCAACCCACTGCCCGGTGGTGGCTTTGTAACTACTTATACCGATATTACCGAGTTTGTAAAACAACAAAAAGCACTAACGCTAGCCAATGTAAGCCTAGAGGAAAAAGTAGCAACTCGTACCGCTGCATTAACGCAAGCTAACCAAGAGTTATCGCAGGCAAAACAAGTAGCCGAGCAAGCTACTGTGAGCAAAACTCGCTTTTTTGCGGCGGCCAGCCATGACTTATTGCAGCCATTTAATGCCGCTAGCTTGTTTTGTTCTTTAATGAACGAAAAAGCACAAAGCTCTGAGCTAAAAGCGCTAGCACTCAATATTAAAAACTCATTGGGCAGTGCAGAAGAGCTGCTTAGCAGTATTTTAGAATTAACCAAGTTAGATTCTGGCTCATTTAAAGTGCAGGCCAGCGAGTTTGATGTTAGTAGTTTAATTGAGCCGCTACGCAACGATTATTCGGCATTAGCAGCAGAAAAAGGCCTTAAATTTATTGTAAAGCAATGCGATGTACGCATACATACAGATAAAGCACTGTTGCGGCGGGTATTACGTAATTTACTTAGTAATGCCATACGCTATACTGAGCGCGGCGAGGTACGCTTAAAAGTGTTGCTTGAAGATGACAGCCATGTGTCGTTTGTTATTGAAGATACCGGTGTGGGGATTGCCGCAAGCGATCAGCAAAGTATTTATCAAGAGTTTAAACAGCTGGGCGAAAAGCCCAATGCCGAAGGCCTAGGGTTAGGACTGTCGATCACTAAGCGTATTTGCGACTTACTGCAAATACCTTTGGTTATGGGTTCTGAGCTAGGTAAAGGAACGCAATTTACGCTCACCATGGCATGCACAGTAAGTAAAGCGGTACAACCTACTCAGCGGGTAATGCTTAACCCCGATACCGAACTAGGTCGCTTGCGTATTTGGCTGCTTGATAACGATAAAAATGTGCTTGATGCACTTAAACAACTACTGCAAAACTGGGGCTGCGAAATAGCCACGGCAACTAATTTAGCTGAGCTTGAGCAATTAAAAGCAAGCGCTGCATTACCACAACTACTTATTATTGATTATCAGCTCGATGATGGTGTAACCGGGCTTGAGGTGCTTAATAAGGCGCAGCTTACTAACTTGCCGGTAATTGTAAATACAGCAAATCATGATGAAAGCATACGTGAGCAAGTGCTTGATGCAGGTTATCCGCTATTGTATAAACCGCTAAAAGCACCGGCATTAAAGCGTATGATTAAGCGACTAACCAAGTAAGTTAACGTGTAGTGTTTGTGGGCTAGTTTACTTCTAACTTACCGACTTGCGATAGCTGGTTAAATAAAATGCCAGCTTGGGTGCGGTTATAAACGTTGAGTTTGCGTAAAATAGCAGAAACATGCTGCTTAATAGTGGTTTCTTGAATCGACATTTCAAAAGCTATTTGCTTATTCAGTAAACCGTCGGCAATCATGGCAAGTACGCGGTATTGTTGCGGGGTAAGCTTTTCGAGATTTAGGGCAAAGCTGCTTTGCTCGTCATTAACAACTACGTCGGTTAAATCAATATCTGCGGGCAGCCAAGTGTCGCCATTGAGTACATGGCCAATAGCTTCGCCTATTATATCGAGCGATGATGATTTAGGAATATAACCTGCGGCACCTAAGCTCATAGCTTGTTTTATAATGCTGGGAGTTTCGTTGGCAGAAACCATAATTACTAAAATGTCGGGGTAATGATTACGTAGTTGCGATAGCGCTTGTAGGCCATTAGCACCGGGAATGGTTAAATCTAAAAATATAAGTTCTATTTCTGGGTGTATTTTGAGTAAGGCAAACAGTCCGTCTATGTCGCTGGTTTCTTGTATATGTTCTTCAGGAACGCAGGTTGCGGCTGCTTGGCGTAATGCACTTCTAAACAACGGGTGGTCGTCGGCAATTATGGTATTCACAGCAAAAGACATTCCAAATATTCTCCAATACATTTAGTTATAAGTGATTTTGCACAGTGAAACAAGGTTTGTCTGTTGGGGATAACACAGACAAACCTTTCACATAATAAAGACTAGAAGCGGTAGCCAACAGTTAACGACACAGTACGTGGGTCGCCAAAGTAGCCAATTAAGGTATTATCACCGCCTAAACCAGGCTGGTATTTGCTTACATTCGTTGGATCACTCGGATCGGGTGCTACAAACTGGTAACCGCCAATCATGTATTCTTCATTGGTGAGGTTTTTACCATATACACCAGCGGTCCAATGGCCGTCTGCGCTGTACCAAGTAACGCCTAGATTAAGCAGTCCGTACGCGTCTTGAGTTAGTAGGCTGTCTTCTTCAAATAAGGCGTAATCACCACGGTGGTAGTAATTACCATTAACTACAAAGTCGCCCATATCTGTGTACATGCGGTACGTAGCGCCTAAGTTAAAGGTTAAGTCTGGCGTGTTTGATACGCTAAAGCGATCAGATTTATCAAAGGCTGCGCCGGTATTTGGGTCAAAATCAATTACGTTATCAAAGCTACTGTCTATATAACCAATTGAGGCATTAAAGCTTAGTGACTCAGTAGCAACATAGTTAAGCTCTATTTCTACGCCATCTGATGTTGATTCACCAATATTACCTAAACGTTGGTTTAGGTCAGATCCGCTGTCCCCTGGGAGTACCGAAATATACTGGCGGTCTTTATGATCAAGGGTAAACAAGGTTATGTTTGCGCGTAAGTTATTATTCCATTCGCTTTTCATACCAAATTCAAATGAATCAACAACTTCTGGCTTTGCTGCTGGTTCAGGCGTGGTGGCTCTTGGGTTAAATGTACCCGACTTAAAGCCTTGGGCGTAACTGGCAAAAAACATAATATCGTTACTGTATTGGTACTCAACGCCCGCTCTTGGGGTAAAGCGCGACCAATCTTCGCTATCATCTAGTACGGTAGGTACTAGTTGTCCTTCTGGGCGAACATAACCTGGGATCCAGCCCGACTCAGGGTAAACAGTGTCGAATATGAGGCCATTATTTACAATCGCTTCTTTGCTGTCTTTGGTATAACGCGCGCCTAGGGTCATTGACCATTTGTTATCAAAGTCGTAAGAGCCTTGAATATAGGCAGCTTTACTTGTTGAGTTACTACAACCACTTACTTCACGAGTTAAGCCTGGTAAGTTTAAAGATTTACCATACTCTTCTAAAATTGCTTGGAATTGACCACATGACTCGCCATCGTAGTAATACAAGCCCGACACTAATTTATAGTTATCGCCTTGATGATTTAGCTGTATTTCGTGAGTGGTTTGCTCATCTTCATATATAGCGGGTACATCAAAAATACGCTTTGAGGTGTTATCAAAGTCGATATTGGTTGGCGAGTAACCATCTCGGCTGGCGCCAACATATTTAATGCTTGTGCTGTCACTCATATCCCAACGTGCGGTAAAACTATAACCTTCAAGCTCTACTTCGTTCCAGGTAGGTAAGCTGGTGTAAGAGTCGTATACGCTGTCGGGTACTGGAGCGTCAGTGAGTATACTAGGTAGTAAACGATAGCCGCCTTTTGAGTTTGAGGTGTCTTTGGTTTTATCCCAAGCAAGTTTAAAAAATAAGTCATCTGTTGGCGTGTACTCTAGTGTAACGCGGGCTGCGGTTACATCTTTGTTGTAGTTTTCACGATCTTGATTGGTTAAATCTGAGGTTAAAAACTCACCAAAACCATCGCGGTTTAAAGTAGCAAAACCAAAGCCAACATAGAGCTTTTCATCAATAAGCGGTAGTTGCCCGGTAACTTTTAGATCTTTTTGACCATAACTACCTACCGTGCCTTTAATGTTAAGGGTTGCATCGCCATCCATTTCTTTGGTGACGTATTTAATTGCGCCGCCAATAGTGTTTTTACCATATAGCGTGCCTTGCGGGCCGCGTAGGACTTCAATTTGTTGCACGTCGAGCAAGTCAAGTACCGCGCCTTGTGGACGCGCTATGTATACGTCATCTATATAAATACCTACACCGGCTTCGTATCCCCATAGCGGATCTTGTTGGCCTACACCCCTAATAAATGCGGTAATAGTTGAGTTAGTACCACGGCTAGATTGCAGTGTAGTGTTAGGCGAAAATTGTTGTACTTCGGTCATTACACTAATACCGTTTTCAGCCAGTTCTTGTGCGCCAATAGAGGTTACTGCTACCGGTACTTCTTGTAAGTTTTCTACCGTTTTACGCGCCGTTACTTCAATGCGCTCTAGCTCGCCTTTGTTAACTTGGTTAGTTTGTTGTTCTGCTGCATAACTATTTGCACCGATCAGCGCCAATGACACAGCGAGTGTAACGGGTGCGACTTTTTTATTGAGCTTTATCATGTTGATTACCTTTTATTGTTGTGATTAATGCCAACGGAATAAATACCAGCTATTTATTTGCCTATACCTAAGTGCTGTTGTTTAAGCCTCGCCATCGCTAACTACTAAGATTGCTGCAGACCTTTACTCATTGCTCATGTCACCTGTTAACTACTTTAGAAGATTGTTACAAAAAATGAATTAGTACCATAGTGCTATACCTAGGTTAAACCCATATATAACAATGCCTGCAAGCCTAAATATAACTATGTAGTACCATAGTGCTATGTATTTAATTACAAATAAGCAACAATATAATTAACATTACTGCGATGTCACCTCATCTTTGTAATAACAATAACTTTAGGAAAGCTTATGCTGAGCATGATAGGGCTAGTAGGTGGTTTAATACTGCTGATTATTTTAACTTTGCGCGGGGTAAATTTATTTATAGCCGCACCGCTATGCGCGTTACTTGTAGCACTGAGTAGCGACATGGCAATTTTTCCTGTCACGGCCGATATTAATTTTATTAATGTTTATATGGATGGTTTTGCTAGTTTTTTAAGTGCATGGTTTTTTATGTTCTTGCTGGGATCACTATTTGGTAAGTTTATGGAAGACACCGGCGCTGCCGATAGTGTGGCCAGTTATATAGTTGGCAAATTAGGTATGAAACATGCTGTTTTAGCAATAGTGATAGCGTGTGCGGTATTAACCTATGGTGGTGTTAGTTTATTTGTAGTGGCTTTTTCGGTGTACCCGATGGCGCTTAGCTTATTTAAAGACGCAAACCTGCCACGGCGCTTTATTCCGGCTACGCTGGCTTTTGGCTCGGTTACTTTTACTATGACCTCGGCAGGATCGCCCGAAATTCAAAATTGGATCCCAATAAAATATTTAGGCACCTCACCCTATGCCGCATGGGAAGTAAGCCTAGTGGTGGCTATTTTTATGGCGACATTTGGCTATTATTGGCTCAATAAAATGATAAAAAAAGGGCTTGCCAATGGTGAGCATTTTGAAGAACGCGATGACGATCCAAGCGTGGTTGATCGTAAAAGGCCACACCCTATTACTGGGCTTATTCCGCTATTAGTGGTGCTGCTATTGTCATTCACTTTACATGATACATTACAACAAACCGCGCTTATTATTGCCCTACTAGGTGGCGTGCTGAGTATTATGGTAATTAACTTTAAGTACTTTCATGATCTGGCTGGCGCTGTAAATGTAGGAACAACCGGGGCATTAGTGGCAATAGGAAATACAGCCGCGGTGGTTGGGTTTGGTGCAGTTGCCAAAGTGTCACCAGCATTTACTGCCGCGGTTGAAGTAATGACCCATATGCCAGGTAATGAGCTAGTAGGCGCGGCCGTAGCGGTAAGTGTAATAGCGGGGCTAACGGGTTCTGCCTCAGGAGGGCAAGTTATTGCATTACCACTGGTTGCTCCAGGATATATAGATATGGGGGTTAACCCAGAGCAACTACACCGCGTGGTAGCTATTAGTTCAGGTGCGCTAGATACCTTGCCGCACAATGGTTATGTAGTTACTTTGATCCGCGCTATTTGTAAAGAAACACATCAGCGTGCTTATTGGTCTATGGCTGCGTTAACAACCGTAGTACCGCTAATTGGGGTTGCATTAGCAATTGGCTTATTTATTTTCTTTTAAGGGATAACAATGAAAACTAAATTAATAATGAGTGTACTGCTGTTAATAGTAAGCACAGTTGCTTATAGCAATGATAAAACAGCGCCTATGTTGGTTGAAAAACAACATTTTACCACTAAAAATTTTACTACTGTGTCGGGAGTTACGCTTAGCCGAGTAGACGTAGGCTGGGAGAGCTACGGTACTTTAAATAAAGCTAAAGATAATGTGGTACTAATTACGCATTATTTTTCGGGCACGTCGCATGCAGCTGGTAAATATAAAGCCGATGATGCCTTGGCGGGTTATTGGGATGCGTTAATTGGTCCAGGTAAAGCAATCGACACTAATAAATACTTTGTAATTAGCTCAGACACTTTAGTTAATGCCAATTGGCACGATCCTAATGTAATTACGACTGGCCCTGCATCAACTAATCCGGCAACAGGTAAACCGTATGGCCTTGATTTTCCGGTAGTGACCATTACAGATTTTGTTGAAGTGCAAAAACGCTTACTCGATAGTTTAGGTATTAACAAACTGCATGCCGTAATAGGTGCCTCAATGGGATCGTTTCAGGCACTGGAGTGGGCGGTACGTTATCCAGAGCAAGTAGAGCGCTTAGTACATGTAATTGGCGCAGCAACCATGGATGCATGGACTGTGTCGGCACTAGAAAAGTGGGCTATGCCAATTCGTTTAGATAAAAACTGGCAGCAAGGTAATTACTATAATAAAGAGCGCCCGCTTGCAGGGCTTACCGCTACGCTACTAAACATTACCCAAGATGCTATGCATCCGCTTATTTATAACGCTAGTTTCCCAAATTTTGAGGTGCTAGATGACGACGCACTGCAAGATATTCGTACTCTACCAAAAGTAAACCAAGTTTTAGAGGCTAGAGCATTAGCTAAAGCTAAGCTACAAGATGCAAACCATGTGTTGTACTTAGTGCGAGCATCGCAGTTATTTACCGCAGGTAGATCAGCCAATTTAACTGATGCCCTAAAAAAGGTGCAGGCAAAAACCTTATTGCTACCTGCCACTAACGATTTATTACTACGTCCCGAAAATGTCCGCAAAATGCACTCAATAATGGATGAACTAGGTAAGGAGGTTACTATTTCTGAAATTGCGGGAGGCTGGGGTCATTTAGATGGGCTATTTTCGATTACGCCTAAAGCGCAGCAAATTAGTGAGTTTTTAGCCAACTAGGAGGCCTGCATGAGCAAAACAATTTTAATAACCGGTGCAGCCAGCGGTATTGGCTTATATATAGCACAGCAATTAGCCGCAGCGGGTCATCATATTATAGTAACCGACCTAAATGCAGCGTACGCAAAAGAAGCGGCAGAAGATATTGTTACTAATGGCGGGAAAGCCCAAGGTTATGCATTAAATGTGGCCGACAGCGAGGCAATTACCGTTTTTTTTAAGCAGTTACCGCAAGCTGTTGATGTACTTATAAATAATGCCGGCATTCAGCACGTAGCAAAGCTTGAAGAATTTCCGGCTGATAAATGGCAATTTTTGCAGCAAGTAATGCTCGTTGGGCCCGCAATGATGACCCAAGCGGTATTGCCTAAAATGCGGGAACAAAATTTTGGCCGAATTATTAATATTGGCTCTATTCATGCCATGGTGGCCTCTAAATATAAGTCGGCCTATGTGGCCGCCAAACATGGCTTAATTGGCTTTAGTAAAACCATAGCGCTTGAAACAGGAGATGCCAATATAACCATTAATACCGTGTGTCCCGCGTATGTGAAAACTCCGCTAGTAGAGCAGCAAATTGCCGCACAAGCCAAAGAGCATGGTTTATCTGAGCAACAAGTTATCGATACTATTATGCTAGCACCCATGCCTAAAAAAGCCTTTATTGGTTTAGATGAAATACACCATACGGTAACCTTTTTAATGGCTGATGCGGCGCGAAACATTACCGCACAAGCTATAGCAATAGATGGCGGCTGGACCGCACAATAGGAGCTAACAATGGCAGGATTCGATAAAGTAGTAAGCAGTTACAGCGAAGCAATGGCAGGGCTTGAAGATGGCATGACAGTGATTGCCGGTGGTTTTGGTTTGTGTGGTATACCGGAGGGACTTATTGGTCAAATTAAACGCCAAGGTATTCGTAACTTAACTGTGGTGTCTAATAACTGTGGCGTAGATGGTTTTGGTTTAGGCGTGTTACTAGAGGATAAACAAATACGCAAAATGGTGGCCTCGTATGTGGGCGAAAATGCCTTATTTGAGCAGCAACTACTTAGTGGTGAGCTAGATGTAGAGCTTACTCCACAAGGTACACTGGCTGAAAAAATGCGCGCTGGTGGTGCAGGTATTCCTGCTTTTTATACCGCCACTGGAGTAGGCACGCCAGTGGCTGAGGGCAAAGAAACGCGCAATATTAATGGTCGAGACTACTTGTTAGAACACAGTATTACCGGTGACTTTGCCATTGTAAAAGCCTGGAAAGCGGATCGCTTTGGTAATTGTATTTATCGCCATACCGCGATGAACTTTAATCCTATGGCCGCCACCGCAGGTAAAATAACTGTACTCGAAGTAGAAAAAATTGTAGAGCCTGGGGAGTTAGAGCCAAGCCAAATACACACTCCCGGTATTTATATCGACCGGGTTATAAAAGGGGTGTTTGAAAAACGCATAGAAAAAGTGACCACCCAAGCAGCAAAGCAGTAAGGAGTAAGCTAATGGCATTAACACGTGAACAAATCGCCAAGCGAGTCGCGATGGAATTACAAGATGGCTATTACGTTAATTTAGGCATTGGTATTCCTACCTTAGTAGCTAACTATGTCCCCAATAATATTGCAGTAATGCTGCAATCAGAAAATGGCCTACTGGGTATGGGGCAGTATCCTACTGCCGATGCGCTCGATGCTGATATGATAAACGCCGGTAAAGAAACCGTTACTGCCGCCACTGGCGCAGCAATTTTTAACTCAGCCGAAAGCTTTGCGATGATCCGCGGCGGTCATGTTGACTTAACCGTATTGGGTGCCTTTGAGGTTGACCAAAACGGCAATATTGCTAGCTGGATGATCCCCAATAAGTTAATAAAAGGTATGGGCGGTGCAATGGATTTAGTGGCCGGTGCAAAAAACATTATTTGCACCATGACCCACGCTAACAAGCATGGTGAGTCAAAATTACTCAGTGAGTGCAGCTTACCGCTCACCGGCGTGGGGTGTATTAATAAAGTAATTACCGACTTGGCCTTACTGGAAATTAAAGATGGTGCATTTCATTTGTTAGAGCGCGCCCCCGGAGTGAGCGTAGAAGAAATTCAAGCGAAAACACAGGGGCGTTTAATTATCCCTAAAAACACACCCGAAATGACATTTTAATAATAGCTTATTAATTAAGCCCGCATTGTTGCGGGTTTTTTTATAACTTAAAAAGCTACCAATTTGAATCCGCGTTATAAAACCACTCATGTTAAGTAGGTTAGATCAAGCTCTGGCACGTTTTGAAGCTCGGCAACAATGTTTTTCGGCTGCTGTTGAGGTAACGCAGTCTATGGTTGATACTCTATTTGGTTCAAAAGAGCGCGTTAGCACCACAACACGCTTACCCAAAGGAGTCGACTCGCTTACCTTAAAAAAAATAATAACTGCATTTAATGAACATAAAGAAACAGCATTTACAGCTCAGCAAATGGGCGATTTAGTGGGTGTAAGCCGATCGACTGCTCGCCGATATCTAGAATATATGCTTGAAGCGGAACAGGTTAGAGCCGATCAAAGCTATGGTAGTATTGGTCGTCCAGAGCGTTGCTATAAAATATGCCAATAAAATAAAGAGTACAGAGTAAGGTAAGGCCTCATTAGGTAAATAGATCGCTCGCTCGCACTACAAAAAATAGCTATTTCAAAGGATGGATTATTTTTTTTATATAATTGGCTGCATTTTAAGCGACTTCTATGGTGATGTTCGCTTTAAGTGATGTTATACTCTGGCCGAATAATTTTTCGACTTTATTAAGAGTAAACTAATGGCAGATTTATCGAAGTACAGAAACATTGGTATTTTCGCGCACGTTGATGCGGGTAAAACTACCACCACTGAGCGTATACTAAAGCTTACTGGTAAAATCCACAAAAGTGGTGACACGCACGATGGCACATCAGTTACAGATTTCATGGATCAAGAAGCTGAGCGTGGTATTACTATTCAGTCTGCGGCTGTAAGCTGTTTCTGGAAAGATCACCGTTTTAACGTTATCGATACTCCTGGACACGTTGACTTCACTGTTGAAGTTTACCGTTCACTTAAAGTATTAGATGGCGGCATCGGTGTATTCTGTGGCTCTGGTGGTGTTGAACCACAATCAGAAACTAACTGGCGTTATGCGAATGAGTCAGGTGTAGCACGTGTTATTTTCGTAAACAAATTAGACCGTATGGGTGCTGATTTCTTCCGTGTAACTAATCAAGTACAAAAAGTACTTGGTGCAACTCCATTAATCATGACTTTACCAATCGGTAGAGAAGATGAGTTTGTTGGTGTTGTTGACGTTTTAACCAAGCAAGCATATGTTTGGGATGCGACTGGTCTTCCAGAAAACTACACTATTGAAGACGTTCCTGCAGACATGGTTGACCAAGTTGAGGAATACCATGAGTTACTTATCGAAACTGCTGTTGAGCAAGACGATGAGCTACTAGAAACGTACATGGAAGGTGTAATCCCTTCAATTGAAGATGTGAAGCGTTGTATCCGTAAAGGTACTCGTGACCTTGCTTTCTTCCCAACATACTGTGGCTCAGCATACAAAAACAAAGGTATGCAGCTTATTCTTGACGCAGTTGTTGATTACTTACCATCTCCTACAGAAGTTGATCCTCAACCTCTTATGGATGAAGAAGGTAATGAAAACGGCGAATTCGCTATCGTATCTACAGACCTACCATTTAAAGCGTTAGCATTCAAAATAATGGATGACCGTTTTGGTGCGTTAACATTCGTACGTATTTACTCAGGTAAACTAAACAAGGGTGACACTATCCTTAATGCGTTTACTGGTAAAACTGAGCGTGTTGGCCGTATGGTTGAGATGCAAGCAGACGACCGTAATGAATTAGCTAGCGCACAAGCTGGTGACATCATTGCTATCGTAGGCATGAAAAACGTGCAAACTGGTCACACATTATGTGATCCTAAGCACCCAGTAACACTTGAGCCAATGGTATTCCCAACTCCAGTAATCTCGATTGCTGTACAGCCTAAAGATAAAGGCGGTAATGAGAAAATGGGTGTTGCTATCGGTAAAATGGTTGCAGAAGATCCATCTTTTCAAGTTGAGACTGATGAAGATTCAGGCGAAACTATTCTTAAAGGAATGGGCGAGCTTCACTTAGATATCAAAGTAGATATCCTTAAGCGTACTTACGGTGTAGACCTTATTGTTGGTCAACCACAGGTTGCTTACCGTGAAACTATCACTAAAGAAATTGAAGATAGCTACACGCATAAGAAACAATCTGGTGGTTCTGGTCAGTTCGGTAAAATTGATTACCGTATTAAGCCAGGCGAAGTTGCTTCTGGTTTCACGTTTAAATCATCCGTTGTTGGTGGTAACGTACCTAAAGAATTCTGGCCTGCAGTTGAGAAAGGCTTTAAGTCAATGATGGGCACTGGTGTTCTAGCTGGCTTCCCAGTACTTGACGTTGAAGTTGAGCTTTTTGATGGTGGCTTCCACGCAGTGGATTCATCAGCAATCGCGTTCGAAATCGCTGCTAAAGGTGCTTTCCGTCAATCTATCCCTAAAGCGGGTGCACAACTTCTTGAGCCAATCATGAAAGTTGACGTGTTCACGCCGGAAGATCATGTAGGTGACGTAATCGGTGACCTTAACCGTCGTCGTGGTATGATGAAAGACCAAGAGCCTGGTTTAACTGGCGTTCGCATTAAAGTAGACGTACCGTTATCAGAAATGTTCGGTTACATCGGTTCATTACGTACAATGACATCAGGTCGTGGTCAGTTCTCTATGGAGTTCTCACACTACGCACCATGTCCACAAAACGTTGCTGAAGCTGTAATCGCTGCAGAAAAAGAGAAAAAAGCTGCTAAGTAATTAGCACCTTAACTCTTTAAAAAAACCCGCACATGTTGCGGGTTTTTTATTGCCCATAATAAAATTGATATATTAGGGTGTGCTTATCTTTCGAGGTTAAATTTACAGCATTGCGTTTCCTTTTAAGGCTAGGTAATAACGGCGCGTAAATGCCCAGCATGCGCTAATTTGGCGTTAAATATAACGATTACAGCGAGCCCAATGAGTTATTAACTTAGCTGTGTGTATGAAAAGTTATATAGTGTGAGGAGTATTGCGATGATGCGCTATACTCCATGATATTATTGTTGAGTGGTATACCTTTGCCTATAAACGCTACTAATTTAATACAATTAATAAAAAAGGTGTAAACAGCTAATTGCCGACAATAAAAAAGGAGCTATTTGTAGCTCCTTTTTTATTTTAAAGTGTGGCGCTAGCTAAGCTTTTTAATTAGCTTTTCTTTTAGCGCTTTCATCTTTGGCGTGCGTGATTTCTTAAAGCTTTGTATTGGCATGGTAACCAAATGCTCTTTTGGTAATGCGGGTATAGTTAAAGGGTATTGCCCTGCGGTGGGTACCGAAATCTCTTTAAGGTGCACTTTAAGTGCCTCTAACATGGTATCGTTATCTACTTCACTAGGGCAGATAAATATACCTAGCTTTCTGAGTTTAACCCCCAGTTTTATACTGCTTGAATAACGCACTATAGGTGCAGCTAGTACTAAACCTAGTAATATAGGTGATAGCCACCAAAAAAATACCGGCGTGAAGTAATACGCTGTGCTACCCCAAGCAATAGCGACCAAAGTAGAAAATAACGTATAACTAAACGCTTCTTTCCATGGCACCATACGGCCTTCTCGTGGTTGAGCATCCCACTTAACTTTTTTGCCTAAAAACACACAAACAACAAAATAAGCATGAAACACCATCATTAATGGAGCCATGACAATAGCAAAAACTGTTTCTATAATTGCGCCTAACGTAAGCTTAATAGCACCACCGAAGCGGTTTTTTCTGTGCACCAAGGTTACGATTATACCCATTAGTTTTGGTAGCAATAAAATAACAATAGTAAGATAGAGCAGAGCATCAATTAAATCGGTTTTAGCTATTTGCCAAGTAGGGAACAATTGATAAGCGCGGTTAAAATAAACGTCGCTATTTAAAGCACGTGTTACGGCATCAACCGTACTTAACGCGAGCATAAGTAACCATATTAATGACGAAATATAAGCGGTAGCGCCAAGTAAAAAGTGAAATTTGCTCATCAGCTTTAACTTTGGTGACGGGAGTAATCCAATGTGTTGAATATTACCCTGTACCCAACGTCTGTCGCGCACGGCATAATCTAAAATATTACTTGGGACTTCTTCATAGCTGCCTTCAATATCTGCAAGCAGTAATACTTCCCAATTTGCACTGTGTAGTAATGATGCTTCTACAAAGTCATGGCTGAGTATTTCACCACCAAAAGGAGCATTGCCTTTAAGTGTGGGTAAACCACAGCAGTCAATAAATGCGCTTACTCTAATTATGGCATTATGGCCCCAGTAGTTTGCTTTATCGGTTTGCCAAAATGCCGATCCTGTTGCCAGCATAGGGCTATAAAGTACCGAAGCAAACTGTAAAAAACGACCAAAAAAGGTATCTTGGCGTACCGGAATAGGAATGGTTTGAATAAGTCCTACTTGCGGGTTGTTAATCATGCTTGCCGTTAGCTCTAGCATGCATTTACCTGTCATAACGCTGTCGGCATCAAGGACAATCATATGATCGTACTGGCTTCCCCAGCGCTCACAAAAGTCGGTTAAATTACCTACTTTACGGTGTTTATTATCTTCGCGGCGACGATAAAACAACTGCTTTGATGTCTCGCCTAGGCGCTCACACAAAGCATGCCAAGCACTTAGTTCATTTTTAGCTATTGTTGGATCTTGTGTATCACTGAGTAAATAAAAATCAAAGTTGGCTAATTCCCCAGTCTCTTTTAATGACTGTAAGCTCACTTCAAAGCCTGCAATAACACGGTGTGTATCTTCGTTATAAATAGGCATTACTATGGCAGTTTTTTGCTGAGAAAATGCCTGACTATCAAGCATTATAGGTTTTATGCGCCTAAGGGTAAGCGGATCAATACGCAGTAACTGCAGTACAAACCCTATAGTACCACTACAAAATGCGGTAACAATCCATGCAAAGGTAATTGAAAATAATGCCAGCAAAGCATATTCAAGTGGTGTCATACCATTTGAGTTTAAAATTTCAAACATAATAGAGATGCCATACGCAGATATACCAATTGCGGCAATGGCAAATAACCAAATACGAAGTGCCTTAAAGGGCATAGATATTTTGGTGGTTTGTTTACTTGATGTCATTTGGATACCAAACATAACTCCATACCTCGCTAATTTCTTTATCATGCAGCTTTAACGATAAGCGCATGTCTACAGGTTTGCCGTTTTGTGGAGCTATTTTAAAAGCAACTCGCCAGCCTAATGAATCAGGTAATTTTTGCACAGTTACATCTCTAACCTCACCCGTTGTTAATTGGATGTCGGCATTTAAATTTAACTTTTCTGAAAGCTTATTTATATCAGGCCCAGCAAAATCAACCGTAAATTGGCGATGGCTTTTAGGTGGCGGATTATCTTCACCCGGTAATGCCGCGCTACCAATGCGAGTGCGAACTGCGCGTGCCTTATCATGCTGAGTTAAGTAAGCATTAAAGGTGGTCATTTTATAGCTTAGCTTTAACGAATCGCCTGCTTTAAATGGTTTTTCAGGTACCCAGTAGCTCACTATGTTGTCGTTTGTTTCTGTATCTGTCGGTATTTCTACCAGCTCTACTCGACCATTTCCCCAGTCACCTTCAGGCTCTATCCACAGGCTAGGGCGGTTGTGATAATGCGCTTCAATATCAAAGTAATTATTAAATTCACGATCACGTTGCGCTAAGCCAAATCCCTTAGGGTTCTCGTATGAAAAAGAGGTTACGCTAAGTTGCGACGGATTATTAAGCGGACGCCAAATCCAGTTGTTATCCTGAGATTGGGTTAACAGTCCGTCTGAGTCATGCACTTCTGGGCGGTAATCGTCAAAAAACTTAGTGCTGTTTTCGCCGTGATAAAACATGCTTGTTAGTGGTGCTACGCCTAATTTTTTCACGTCTTTACGGGCAAAAATTTGCATATCTACTTTAACGCTGGTGTTGGTGGTAGGGTCAATACTAAACTTATAAGCGCCGGCAACCGATGGGCTATCAAGCAGTGCAAAAATGATAATGTTAGTTTGTTCTGGCTGTGGTTTTACTAGCCAAAACTCTTTAAACACAGGAAACTCCTCACCAGACGCTTCAGCAGTATCAATTGCTAACCCTCGCGCCGATAGACCATACACTTGATTAGGCCCAACAACTCTAAAATAAGAAGCACCTTGAAACACCATTACTTCATCTTTGTACTCAGTGGTATTAATTGGGTAATGCAGCCTAAATCCAGCATGGCCTAATTGTTTATTGGCAATACTCTTGGCTATTTCATCTTTTAAAGGTGCTGCAGTACCATCGTACTGATAAAAGTCAGTACTAAACGGCAAACGGCTAAGTTTAGAATCGCTATCAACTGTATTAATTGTTACTGGTGTTTTATATAAAAAGCCGGGGTGAAACAACTGTAGCTCGTAAAGACCTTCATCTTTCCACATTGACTTGTCTTGTTTAAAACGAATAGAGCGATAATCTTGATATTCAATATTATTTAGCGCATCTAGCTCGATGTTTTTAGGGGCAATATACTCCTCACTCGCTAATTTTTGAGCGCGGGCGCTGATCACATCAAATAAACTGTCTTGCGGGATGGCAACGTCAAGCGTAGCGGAAAATGCTTGCTGAGCTGAAAAAACAAGAAACAAGCTAAGTAATGGTACTGAGGCTTTTTTCCATGTTGATATTAGGTGAATTGGTGCTTTCATTTTCGTTCCTTTATAAAAACATGACTTATTTTTACAGTTAAGATTAATATCGATTTATTAATTTGTTTCATTGGTACTTTTAATAATAAACGTATAAAAAGGCTCAAGTATGCTTTGTTGTTTACAGGCTAAATACGAGAGTGAGTAGATTTAGTACGGATAGTACACAAAGTTTACTGAAGCTTGTCTGAATTACATTTGTATAAAAAGAGAAAAGCCGCAACAGCGGCTTTTTAACAATTATAGTGTTGGCTTTTAGCTTTTAAACCTGCGAAATAAAGTAAGAGGTGCCAAAAAAATAGTTAACCAAAATAATGAGCCAGAGTCATCGTCATCATTTTGAGCCTCATCACTATTAACATTTATAGTAACTGTTTGCTCTAATGATATATTGTCAGCACCATCCTGGGCTTGCACAACTAAAGTAATAAGACTTTGTTGTTCATAATCAAGTTCAGCAGTCACCACGATCTGACCCTGGTTGTTAATAGTTACGCTATTGCTACCCGACACAATAAATTTAACAACGGGAGAGTCATTAGCATTTGGATCGCTAAACGCTAACTGGCCAATCACAGTACCAACAGGGCTATTTTCATTAACAATAAATGTCTGGTTAGCTGCTATAACTGGGGTTTGCTCCTCAGGTGTTAAAATAACCTCAGATTTTATATCAACAATTATTGGATCGTGATCTGATGCACGATATGGGCCTGCTGCGTATAAGCTTGATTGTTGAGCATCACTTTTAAACTCGACATTGTAATCGAGTAAAGTGGGCTCATCGGCATTAATATGCCAATCATTCGTTGCAACTATTTTGCTTAATAATGATGGGCTTACTAAGGCATAATCTAAGCTACCCGCACGTCCAGAAAAACTATAAGAGTAGCCAAGGGTATTACCATCAAGCTCTGCAACTGCATTTTTATAGCCATTGTCGGCAAATGCACGAATAGGATCTTCCATGGCATAGGCATTTAAATCACCAATAAGAATAATATCCTCATCATCAATACCGGTTGGCTTGCTATTAAGCCAGCTTGCGTATGCATTAGCGCCGGCAACGCGTGTTTCATTCCAACATGCTTGGCCATCACTTTTATCTTGGTTTGCTCCTGTTGCGCTATTGCAACCACCTTTTGATTTAAGGTGCGCTACTGCAGCGGTAAATACCTCATCTGTTGCTAATACTTTAAAGCTTTGTGCAATTGGTGGGCGGTTTCCAAAGTCAAACGGAGGTTGTGTGGTGATTGCTGCACTACCTACTTCTACTACTCTATTTACACGATAGATTAAGGCTGTGGTAATTGCATCACTACCAATTTTCTCAAGGCCAAAATTAACAAATGCATACTGGTTAGCTGTGTCAAAGTCGTTAAGCGCATTTACTAAGCTAGCAATTGCACTAAACTCACCAAAGCCATCGTTTTCTATTTCCATTAAGCCAATAACATCGGCTTGTATTGCACTAATAGCACTAACAATTTTAGCTTCTTGACGAATAAACTCAGCTTCACTATCGGCACCACGACTAGTGGGGAATCCGGCTCCCTGACCATCGCCATTAAAATAATTAAGAACGTTAAAGCTAGCTACCCTTAGATCCGCATCTACGTGAAGTTCGGGAGCATTTTTACGTGCATTGGTAGTGATAAACTGCGGTGTTATGGTAGGCTGAATGCGATAAGTATCAAAGCTATATGCAAGTACCCCAGTTACAGTGTTAACGGTATCGCCAGTGCGTAGCGTATTTTCGGCAGATAAACCCGGTATAGGGTAAATTGGCTCAATATTTTGTAAAGTTGAGCCATCGTCTAAAAGAATTTTTTTAGTTAAGTTATTCGCTTCAAGTGTGTTGGCAGCATCACCGGGCAGGGCAACTTGTGTACCTTGATACAAACGCTCGGTTGCCAGCTCTATTTCACCATAGCGTCCTAAACCAAAGTTATTAGTCACTATTAATGGCTGCTCTAGTGTAATAAGCATGCCTTCAAATGCTTCTAAATCTGTTGTATTTGTAACTGGGAGTGAGATTTTAGTTGCTGATACAGTTAAACCCGAATTGCAAACGGCCACTTGGGTAACGCTACCAATTTGAGTGGCATTGAAATACTCTTCAACACTGCCTTGTACACGCACATGGTCGCCTACACTCACATTTGCTGCTGCAAAATAAACAAAGATGCCTTCAGAGGTTAGTGGGTTAGTATCGTCATCAACAGGTAAAGAGCTAATAAAAAAACCTTTTAACTGATTGTCACCTTGGAAGTTGGCCGTTACAACCCCTTCTAACTCTACTGTAGTATTAACCAATGGGCTGGCAGCACCAGTACCTTGAATGGCGTTAATGGTTGTTTTATCGTTGCCACATATCAGTGGTTCAAGTGGCTCTGGTTCAGGTGTTGTGCCGCTACCAAAAAAACCTAGCCCTGAAAAGTCGTTTTTATCAAATTGTAGCCATTCGTCACTTGGGTTAAAAGTGGAGTCAGGGGTTGCCCGACCAATAAGAATATTTTCCTTACGGCGTAGCGTTTTATCTTTTGTAGTTACGCCCCCGGCAGACCAAATTTCTTTTACCCCACGCTGCCCAAAACTGTCAATAACATTAGAGCCTTGCATTAGTACTAATGCGTCGTCACCATTAAAGTTAACTGCACCACTAAATAGCTGAGCTTTTAATTTAAGCTCATCATTTGCTCTAGAGTCTGAAGTGACAATAACATAGGTACTGTTTGCAGCAAGCAACCCCGTAAGCTCTTCAGTTACACTGGCTGATCCAGAGCCATTTGAATACAAGCTAAGTGAGTAGCCATTTAAAGAAACCTCTGCGGATGATGTGTTATAAATCTCAATAGCTTTATTAAAGCCACTTCCCTCAACGTATTCAGAAATTATCAGTTCGGCAGAGGCTGATGCACTAATGCTTGCAATAATAAGCGCTAATGGGGTTATTTTTGTTTTAAACATTGGTCATTATTCCCGTTTATAATTCCAGATAGGATATTAGTTTAGAGAATAAATATTACAAAAATAATATTCAGTGTGAATGATTGTAAATGCAAAGTAAGGCGGGCTTGTTGCCCGCCTTGTAAGGCTTACTTTTTAGCTAAGTATTGTGCAGCTTGCTTAGCAAAATAGGTAAGAATACCGTCGGCGCCAGCACGTTTAAATGCCAGTAGCGACTCCATAATAGTGGCCTCTTCAGCTAACCAGCCGTTATCAATCGCAGCTTTGTGCATAGCGTATTCCCCACTTACTTGATAAGCGAAGGTTGGCACGCCAAACTCATCTTTAACTCGGCGTACAACATCCAAATATGGCATGCCAGGTTTAACCATTACCATGTCGGCGCCTTCTTGCAAATCAAGCGCGACCTCGCGAATGGCTTCGTCAGAATTAGCTGGATCCATTTGATAGGTTTTTTTATCAGCACCCTTTAAGTTACCGGCAGAGCCTACCGCGTCTCTAAATGGGCCATAATAGCTTGAGGCGTATTTAGCTGAGTAAGCCATAATGCGAGTGTGAATGTAGCCATCGGCTTCAAGTGCCTCGCGAATAGCGGCAATTCTGCCATCCATCATGTCCGAAGGGGCAATAACGTCAGCACCTGCTCGGGCGTGCGACAGTGCTTGCTTAACTAGTATGTCAGTTGTGATGTCGTTAATTACATAGCCACTTTCATCAATAATGCCGTCTTGTCCGTGGGTGGTAAACGGGTCTAGCGCGGCATCAGTAATTACACCTAACTCAGGGAATGCTTCTTTTAATGCACGTACTGTACGTTGTGCTAAACCATCATCGCTATACGCTTCTTCAGCATGTAATGACTTTTTGTCGGCCGGTGTTACCGGAAAAATAGCAATGGCGGGCACACCGAGCTCAACCAGTTCTTTGGCTTCTATAAGTAGTAAGTCAATTGATAAGCGCTCGATACCGGGCATTGATTCAATTGCTTCACGACGGTTTTTACCTTCGAGTACAAATACCGGATAAATAAGATCATTAACGCTAAGCTGGTTTTCAGCCATAAGACGGCGTGAAAAATCATCGCGGCGCATTCTGCGCATGCGAGTATATGGGAAAAGATCTAGACCAGATTGGGCCATATTTATACGCTCCTACTTTGGGATTGTGGGATTGGAAAATTAATTACTTGGTTACGACCATGCTGCTTGGCAAAATACAGTGCTTTGTCGGCACGTTCGGTAAAAATTTCAGGGTTATTTATATCTTCAGCAACGCTAGTATACACTCCCGCGCTGATTGTAAATGAAATAGTAGTGCCAGCCACATGCACATTATTAGTAGCAATAGCGTGGCGAATTTTTTCAGCAATGGCTATCGCGCCATCATTTTGGGTATTGGGCAATAGCACCACAAATTCTTCGCCGCCGTAACGTGCTACTTCATCAAGCGGGCGTTGTAATTGCTTTTTAATAGTATCAGCAGCAGTACGAATAACCTGATCGCCAGTTAGGTGGCCATAGGTATCGTTTATTACCTTAAATTTGTCTATATCAAGCATAATAACACTTAATGGTGTTTGTTCGCGACGCGAGCGGCGCAACTCCATCACTAATTTTTTATCAAAAAAGCGTCGGTTTTTAATACCAGTTAAGGGATCTTCCATGTTTAGCTGTTCAAGCTCACGGTTTTTTTCTTCTAGTTCTCTTAGTGTTACTTGTAACTCAAAAGTACGCTCATCTACTTGTGTTTCGAGCTCTTGACGCACGCTTTCTTGTAAAGATATCCGCTCATGTAATAAGGCATCTTGGGCAGCACTTTTAGCTATTAAGGTTTGTTGAGTAGTTACTTGTTCATCGCGCTGTAAAATAAAGAGTTTCATTACCGCATATCCAAGGGAGAAAGCGCAGCTAAGAGAGCAAATAAACACAAAAGCCACTCTACTGTTTGTAAATATATAAAGCCCTGAAACAGTAATAATAAAATAAACAATTGCGGCTAAAAAGCTGCATAAAGCTAGCAAAAGTGCTTTTTGGGGTTCTGATGGGTTTTGGCGAATACAAAGTAAGGTTGTTACAACATAGTAGCCTAAAACAATGGGAGTGGTAATAAGGCAAAATAAGGTGACAACAAGTGTGGGAAAAAGCCAAATAAACGCAATAAGCAGTGCATATATAGCTATTATAATTTTTTGCACTTTAAACCATGTAACGGTTTTAGGCTGACATACCTGTTGCTGTAGAGGTAAGAAAAGTACAGTTATCAGCATCACCAACATGGGGATCATAAGTTGTACTGTGCCCGCAGAACGTGTGTGGATGAAACTAAAGCCACAAATAAAATATAATAAGATACTGAGCATTAATGTTATAGCGCCCGTGTAAGCAAAGTATTGCTTACGCGAAAAAGCATATAAAATAAGACAGCTAATCGCTAAAGAAAAAACAAAGCCAATTAATAATCCGTAAAGCAAATTAAGCTTACTTTTATATGTAAAGAGCGCATCTGCCTGCCATAAGGTTAAAGGCACGCGTAATCCTGAGCTATTGCTCACTTTAACGATAACAGTGGTATTACTGCGAGCAGGAAGCGTTAATTTTACCAGCAAAGGTTCGTTTTTTATTTGTTGTTGTGGCAGTAAAGGAGGGGCATTAATATTTATTGAGGAGGATCGTCGCTTATCGAGTAAGTGATATACCTGTACTTCATTTAATAGCGGATTATCGATAGAGAGTATTGGCGTTACACGCGTATTGAGCGTATTTTTAATTGTAAATTGGATCCAAACAGGGCGTTGTTCAATCCCTAAATTAAGTGGTTTGTTGGTTAACGTTTGCCACTGTTTAAGATCGCTCTGCTGGGCGGTTGCTATGGATGTAGGCGCAAAAGAATAATAAATAGAGTTAATTTTTTCAGATGTAAACTGCTCATCGATCTCTATTGTATTAGCGGCGGCTAAACCAGTAAAAAGGATAGTTAATAAGCTTAATAACACTCCAATAACTTTCATTACTTAGCTTTTAAACCAAAAACATTATAAAAGTTTAGAGTAGTTTGCTGCGCTATTGCCTCAGGAGTAAGGTTGTATAATTGGGCAATTGTTTCGCACACATAAGTTAATAATGCAGGTTCATTACGGCGAGATTTAGGCTTTGGGCTAACGGTGCGCGGAATCAAAAAAGGCGCATCAGTTTCTATTAACAGTTTATTAAAAGGGATACTGGGGATTAATTGTTGTAGTTCTTTTCCACGGCGTTCATCGCAAACCCAGCCGGTAATGCCGATATAAAGCCCTAACGCTAAGTAGCTTTTTAATGCCTGAGCGTTACCTGTAAAGCAATGTAATACGCCGCGTACATTAAATTCTTTTAAAATACTGAGCATGTCTTCGCTGGCATCACGTTCATGCAAATATACAGGTAAGTTTAGCTGTTCAGCTAGGGCAAGCTGGCGCCTAAGTACGCTTCGTTGTACATCGCGAGGCGAAAAATCACGGTTATAATCAAGGCCGCACTCCCCAATGGCTATAACTTGTTTATGGCTTGCAAGTTGAGTGAGTTGTGTCTCAAGCTCATCAGTAGCCGATTTAGCATCGTGAGGATGTACGCCTGCTGTAGAAAATTGCTGATGCTCTATAGCCAGCTCAAGCGACTGCTCACTGGCTGCCACGTCGCAGCCTATAATCAGCATATGCTTTACTCCCGCAGCATTAGCGCGGGCAATAATATCTTGATGCTGTTCATCAAACTGATGGTTAGTTAAATTAACCCCAGCATCAATTAAGCTGTATGGCATTATTGAGTACGTTTAACGCGTATAGAGCGGTTTTGACCTTCTTTTTTTAATAAAAAAGAATTAAATACACCACGACTAATAACCACGTTGTCATCTTCTTTTAGCGTTATGCCGTCAGATCCAATTTGGCGCCATTGTTGGCCGTTTTCTAGAGTAATAATTAACTCACCATAAGCTGCTTCTTTAATGGCTGATACAGTTGAGCTAATAGAGCTGTCATTTTCTTTCGCAATATTTTTATGCTCTAAACCAAACTCTTCTGCTTGTGTTACCGCTACAGCAACAGGTGCGGTGGCTTCTGTATTTGTTGGTGAGAGTGTTTTATTTACAGTAGGCTTGCTCAGCGGTTTACCGGCAACCGTATTATCGTAACAAAGCAGGCGGTTAAAGTCGTTTTCAATAAAGCTACATGCTTGCAGTGCTTGCTCGTTAATAGCTGTGGCTGCAAAAGTCGGTGCGCTTAACAAAACTAATAGTGAGAGTAGTTTTTTGTTCATGTTATTCCTCAGATTCTTGTTGTGGTTTAGCGGTATAAAATTTAGCTAAAATTAGGCCTAGCTCAAACAAAATAAGCATAGGTAGCGCTAATAAAGTTTGTGACAATACATCGGGCGGTGTTAAAAACATCGCTACTACAAAAACACCCACTACAATATAGGGACGTTTTTCTTTTAAGCTTTGCGTTGTTGTAGCGCCGCTCCAGCACAGCAGCATAATGGCTACTGGAATTTCGAAAGCGACACCAAAGGCAAAAAATAGTTTTAGTACAAACCCTAAGTAGCTACTAATATCCGGTGCTAAGGTGAGCATTGCAGGACCCGCACTGGTAAAAAAGCCTAAAATAATTGGCAGTACTACAAAGTAGCAAAAGGCAATACCACCATAAAACAAAAAGATGCTTGAGGCGAGTATTGGCATTAACATGCGTTTTTCGTGCTTATACAATCCCGGAGCTATAAAACCCCAAACCTGGTGTAATATCCACGGAATAGAGGCAAATAATGCGACAAATAACGTTAGTTTAAAAGGGGCAAAAAATGGCGCTGTGACATCAGTTGCTATCATGGTTGCAGTGCTTGGCAAATGTGAAATTAATGGCGCTGCAACAAATGTATAAATGTCGTTTGCAAAATACACTATTGCAATAAAAATAACTAAAATGCTTAATAGTGATTTAATCAGCCGATCGCGTAATTCAATTAAATGCGCGACAAACCCCGATTTTACTTCCTCAGCCATTATTTTTTATACCATTTAGTAAGTTGACCACAAAGTGAGAAATTAATTTCACTTTGTATCATCAATATTTTGCTTATTAGAGGGATCGATTTGATTTTTTTTATAACTGTGGGTCACAGACTGAGCGGCCTGTTGTAGTTCAGTTAGTGAACTTTGTAGTTCAGGACTTAAATCGGTTAAGTTTTGTTGCTCCGCTTTTTTAAGGTTTTCGTGTAATTCGTGCACACGCAACTCTTCGCTCACTTCAGCTTTCACTGAGTTAGCAAGCGACTTTGCAGTTTTTATCCAGCGGCTTACCGTTCTAATTGCTACAGGTAAACGCTCTGGACCAAGCACCACTAAACCAACAATTAAAACAACAATTAGCTCCCACATCCCCATGCTAATTAAACCTTGTTATTGTCTTTATTTTTTTCAGTATGGGCAGAATCAAGCGGTGCACTTTCTTCTGATTTTTGAATCTGCTCTGGCTTTTCTTTATCTGTATTTTTTTCGTCAGACATTGCTTTTTTAAAGCCTTTAACTGCTCCACCTAAATCACCACCAATACCGCGTAATTTTTTAGTGCCAAACAAAAGTACAATAATTGCTAATACAATCAATAACTGCCAAAGACTAATACCGCCAAATCCCATGTTTATCTCCCGTTTTCATAATTATAAAGTGTATATTTTAAATACTAATTATACGCCTAAAAACGTAAATAGCACTTAGTTTATGTGCTACGCCATGCTGCTATAAAACCAATAATAGCGCTACTTATAGCGATACTTGCAGCAATTAAATCGTGCTGTAAATAAAATAATGCCGCAATAACCATAGCCGCACTGCTAAACAAACCTAAAACCAAAGGTTTATGAGATCCCTTCGGAGCCTGTACTTGAATTTGTGGTGGGCGTTTTAAGCTTTGATAAATTAGATCGGGCAGCTCTGGCATTTTTTCGGCCCAAAAGGGTAATTGTGCATACATTTGCTTTATAACCGATAACGGACCAACTTGTTGCTTAACCCAGTCTTCTAAAAAGGGCTTAGCGGTTTTCCATAAATCTAATTGTGGATAAAGCTGGCGGCCTAAACCTTCAACATACAGTAAGGTTTTTTGCAGTAATACCAATTGTGGTTGTACCTGCATATTAAAGCGCCTTGCAGTATTAAATAAATTAACCAATACATGACCAAACGAAATTTCAGCTAAAGGCTTATTAAATATAGGCTCGCAGACAGTGCGAATAGCAAATTCAAACTCTTCAATACTGGTGTCGGGCGGTACCCAACCCGAGTCCACATGCAACTGCGCAACTTGGCGATAATCACGATTAAAAAAGGCTATAAAGTTTTCCGCTAAATAGCGTTTATCTTCTTTGTTTAAGGTGCCTACAATACCGCAATCTATACCAATATATTTAGGGTTTTCGGGGTGCTCACGAGAAACAAAAATATTACCTGGGTGCATGTCAGCATGAAAAAAGCTGTCTCTGAACACTTGGGTAAAAAACACTTCAACGCCACGCTCAGCCAGTAGTTTCATATTGGTGTTTTGCGCTAATAAAGCATCAGTGTCTGATACCGCAATACCATAAATACGCTCCATTACTAATATATTATGGCGGCTGTAATCGCTATAAACGGTAGGGATGTAAAGCGAATCTGAGTCTTCAAAGTTACGTTTAAGTTGAATGCCGTTTGCACCTTCGCGCATTAAATCAAGTTCATCAAGTAGGGTCTTTTTGTACTCTTTTACTACTTCCACAGGACGCAGACGTTTTGACTCGTGGTGTACTTTTGCTAACACCTTAGCGAGCTTTTCCATTAAGGCTAAGTCGGCGTTAATTTGTTGATTAATGTTGGGGCGGATTACTTTAATAACTACATCTTGCTCTATACCATTTGTGTCAACTAACGTTGCGGTATGTACTTGTGCTATTGATGCCGACGCCAGTGGTGTTTGTGAAAACTCACTAAAACGCTCGCTTATGTCATTAATTTCGAGAGCTTTTTCTATTATTTTTTGTGCAAGTTCGCCGGGAAAAGGTTCAACCTGATCTTGCAAAAATGCCAGCTCTAATGCAATTTCGTGCGGCAGTAAGTCACGACGCGTAGAAAGCATTTGGCCAAACTTAACCCATACTGGGCCAAGCTGTTGTAGGGCTAAACGTAATCGCAGCCCTGCGGGCTTATCTTTATGCTGATTACGCAGCCAAAATAAACTACCTCGGGCTATTTTCGCAAACCAAGGGATTTTATGTTTTGGTACTAACTCATCTAATCCGTAGCTAAGCAGTGTTTTAGTGATGTAATACAGTCGTGCAGTTGACACAAAAAATCCTTAGCGGGTAGTCAAAGTGGTTAGTAAGGCATTAATACGTTGTTCTATAGCAGCAACTTGGCCTTTAAGCTCACGGTTTTGTTGTTTAAATTGTTTAAGCTCTAACGGATGAATGGTAATTGCCAATTCATCTTGGCATAAGCTTGTTAGGGTGCGGCTTAACTGCGTTTTTGCTTTATTGCCGTGTTGCTGGAGCGTTTTGAAGTGTAAATATAATTGCTGTGCGGGAGCATCACCAAGGTGCGATGAAAGCTGCTCAGGCCAATCTATATCTAGTGTTGAAAATGCATTGCTATAGGTTTGAGCTATGTTTAAATCGCCTTGTAAATCAAGTTTGTCTTGGCGAATTAGCTGGGTAAGCATGGCTGGGTTTTTTAGCGCAAGCAGGGTGTTAAGGTCGGCGCTAATCATGCAATCTGCGTCTGTATCACTGGTTGCGCTATATAAATGAAGTTGCTTGTCGCTAAACACTAGCAGCAGCTTTAGCTGAGAGCCCCTAACATCAACGACTAAGCGCTGATGCTTAACTGCTGCCAACTTTCCCGATAGGCTTGTATCGAGTTTAAGTGCTTGATTAAGTATTCGCTCCACGAGCGAAAGTACTAAGTTGGGTAACATAAAAAAATCAGTTGAGGGAGCCTCAGTAGAATTTTTTTCGGTTGCTTGCTCAAGCGCCATAATTATTTACCTTAGTATTTAAAGCCGCGATGCAGCGCAACAATACCACCGGTTAAGTTTTGATAAGTGGTTTGCTCAAAGCCTGCATCAGACATCATGCTTTTAAGCGTGTCTTGATCTGGATGCATACGAATCGACTCAGCTAAATACTTGTACGATTCGCTGTCGTTTGCCACTAACTTACCCATAGTTGGTAATAAGTTAAATGAATAAAAGTCGTATGCCTTACTGAGTATTTCATGCTCTGGCTTTGAAAACTCTAATACCAGTAAGCGCCCGCCTGGTTTTAAAATGCGGTACATTGAACGTAATGCTTTGTCTTTGTCGGTTACATTACGTAAACCAAATGCAATAGTGATCAGATCAAAGCTATTATCTGGGAATGGTAAGGCTTCAGCGTTCATTTGCACGTAGTCAATATTGCCAACTAAGCCTAAATTATGGAGTTTTTCACGGCCCACTTTTAACA
Organism: Pseudoalteromonas sp. SR45-4; assembly: GCF_014163535.1. Taxonomy (NCBI): domain Bacteria; kingdom Pseudomonadati; phylum Pseudomonadota; class Gammaproteobacteria; order Alteromonadales; family Pseudoalteromonadaceae; genus Pseudoalteromonas; species Pseudoalteromonas sp. SR45-4. The sequence goes on along the minus strand of NZ_JACJDO010000027.1, from coordinate 18,631 downwards.
TAGACGAGTTAATATCACCGAGTATAACCTGACCGGTTTCTCCGACTCGTTGGCTAAATTTTGCAGTTAAATCGCCCGTACCACCGGCTAAATCTAAAACATGGTGGCCTTTACGAACGCCAGAGCTGGCTATTGTTTGACGTTTCCATAAACGATGTACCCCAAAAGACATTAAGTCATTCATTACGTCATATTTTGCCGCAACTGAATGAAATACGTCTGCAACCATTGAGGCTTTATCGTTTTCGGCTACCGTTTTATAGCCAAAATGCGTGGTCTTTTGTGGTGTTTCGCTCATCATTAATCTCTATCGTGGTAATAAAGACTAGTGTACTTGATTGTGCCCTGAAGGTGCAATTTGAATATGATTTATCAGCTAATTAATGCTCCGCAGTAAAGCTATTTTGCCCTAAAGAGCGTGCTTTAAATGCCGCATTAGAAGCACTTTTAGTTAATTGCTCAAAGTCAGCTTGTTGTTGCTGTGCAATCCCCAAAGAGAGCTTAATTGCAGGTAATGCCAGCGCGTTTTTTGAGCTGATAAAGCGCAGCTTTGCAACACCAGCGCGTACTTTTTCTGCAATTAAATTGGTTGTTTCACAATCTACGTCGGTAAGTAGTACAGTAAATTGATCTTTTGCAGTACGCCCCGCTAGGCCGCTTTGAAACACATATTTTTGTACTTGTTTAGCCACTTTGCTTAAAATTGCTTCTGCGATTACATCGCCAAAGTTATCAATAAAGTGATCTAAATTGTCTATTTGAATAGCAATAGCACAAACCGGTTTATGTTGATTTGCCCATATTTGCACTTGCTTGGTTAAATAATGGCGTTTATACAAGCCAGTTTGACTATCAATAATATGTTGTTTACGCAGGGTGTTAAGCTGCTTTTTAGTTTTTTCGTGGAGTTGTTTAGCATTACTTAATTGTTGTTTAAACTGTTTGTGTTGCGTTAACAGTGTTGCTGTTTGCTGATCTAGCCTTGTAAGTGCGATCCGGCTATTTTTAATGTTATTTTCATCAAGCGAATGCATACACTCGCTAATATGGCCGGCAAAATTAATAAATTGTTTTTCAGTGTGTTGTGCGCTTTTAGACAGCGAGTTAATTACCCCATTAACATTCTCTATCATCGACACTTCAGTGGCATGGCCTTGATTTAAATGCTCAAAGTAGAGTTGCTCGGTAAATAAACTGTCAATAAGAGTGTTACTTGCAATAGCGCGCTCAATGGCGCTATTAAGGTCGTTGTTTACTTGGCTAATATAAGTATAAACAACCTGATAATTAAGTGGTGTAGGTGGCAAAACATGGCGCTCTAAAAATACACACACTTTTGTCATTTTATCTTGTGCTACAGCCATAGAGTCATGGAACATCATTTGCAAATACCAACTAAATACATATGCGTATTAATTTATAAACTCATCCAATGAAGCGTTTCGCATCCAAGCACTTGTACCATAATCATTATATCGGTTATTTAAAAGTAAAAACGACAGTTAGTTATCTAAATTGTAACTTTAGCAACATAATGGCTGCTTTTATCATCAATTACTTTTTGTTTCATTCAAAAGCATGTTTTATTACTGGTTATTAAATACCAACCTGCTTATATCAGTCGTATCAGTTTTTGCGTGCTTGGTCGTATTTATCTTGCTATTTATTTAGCCTGCGATAGGTTTACAAAATCTATTTAATTGTGAAGCTATATAATAATGAATCAACTTTTATCTCGACCATTACGCCACTCGCTACTGGGAATTACTTTTTTATGCACCTTAAGTGCATGCCAAACAACCTCACTTAATGCCGATAAGCAATTTACTCAAGTTGCCGAAAACATTGTGCAAAATAGACAAGATGCTAGCCCCTACAGTAATAATCCTCAGGGGGTAGATGGCTACTTACTACCTAACTTAACTGCCGAGTATTTAGCGCAAGAATATAAAAAAAATACCCAGCTACTTGCCGATTTAGATACGGTAAACATTGATAAGTTAAGTGATGAAAATCGGATTAACTTTAGTATTTTGCGTGCTCAAGTGCAAAATAGCGTGGATGAATATGTATTTAATGCCCACTATATGCCGCTTACATCTGAATATGGGTTTCATTCAAGCTTGTCGTTTATGGTTAAAAGTTCACAATATAAAACGTTACAAGATTATAAAAATTATTTAGCGCGATTAGCTCAGGTACCACGCTTTTTTGAGCAAAATATTTATTGGATGAAACAAGGTTTAGCAATAGGGTTAACGCAGCCTAAAGCTGTACTTAAAGGTTATGAAGATTCAATTAGTGTTTATATTGTTGATGATGTAACACAATCTGAATTTTATCAGCCATTTTTAACGAATACTGCAGGCTTAAGTAGCAGCGAATTTTATGAGCTGCAACTCCAAGCTAAAACAATAATTAAAGAACAAGTAATAGCAGCATATAAAGATTATCTCACCTTTTTTACTGAAGAGTATCAAGCAGGTGCTCGAGACAGTATTGGTATTTCGGCAACGCCTAATGGGGCTGCTTTTTATGCTAATCGCGCCAAGCATTACACCACTACAGATATGACCCCAAAAGAAATTCATGAGTTGGGCCTAAAAGAAGTGGCACGTATTCGTAGCGAAATGGAAGAGGTAATAAAAGAAGTTGGTTTTAAAGGCACGTTCGCTGAATTTATCCACTTTTTACGTACTGATCCGCAGTTTTACGCAACTACTCCAGAGCAGTTACTAAAAGAAGCTGCTTATATTGCTAAAAAAATGGATGCGCAACTGCCTAGATTATTTCATACCTTGCCGCGCAAACCTTATGGCGTAGTGGCTGTTCCCGCCAATATTGCTCCTAAATATACTACAGGGCGTTACTCGGGTTCGAACCGCGACGATCAAGCTGGTTATTACTGGGTAAACACTTATGCGCTAGATAAGCGACCTCTTTACGCGCTAGAGGCGTTAACGCTGCATGAAGCTGTACCAGGGCACCATTTACAAATATCACTTAATGCTGAGCTAGAAAATTTGCCGAGTTATCGTCGTGATGCTTATTTATCAGCATTTGGCGAGGGGTGGGGGCTTTATTCTGAGTACTTAGGAATAGAAGCTGGGTTTTATCAAGATCCATATAGCCGTTTCGGACGTTTAACCTATGAAATGTGGCGCGCTGCACGTTTAGTTGTTGATACGGGAATGCATATGTATGGCTGGAGCCGTGAACGCGCGATGAACTTTATGGGCGATAACACTGCTTTGTCGTTGCACAACGTTAAAACTGAAACAGATCGTTATATTTCATGGCCTGCGCAGGCGTTATCGTATAAAATTGGAGAATTAACTATTAAGCGCTTACGTAAAGAAGCGGAGCAGGCCCTTGGCCAAAAATTTGATGTGCGAGAGTTCCATCATCAAGTGCTACGCCATGGTTCAGTACCGTTATCTGTACTTGAGCAGCAAATTCGTTTGTATATTAAAAACGAACTAGCTAAACAGGATATTTAATTAATCCGCATCAATCGTAATGGCTTATATTAGGGTTATAAATTAATAAAATGCGCATATCATCTATAATAAGTGATATGCGCATTTGTCTATTGAAGCCATTTTCATTTATTGGCGAAAAAGTACTGCAGAGGGGTTTTGAGTGAACAATTTTATAGTTCTAAGTATTAATGTATTTGCGAGCCTTTTTATTGTTGTATTAGGGTTTATAGTTTTATCGGTTATTATTTTTTATTTTAGAGATATAACCCAAACAAAGCATGCAATTAGGCGCAACTATCCGGTAATTGGTCGGTTTCGATATTTTTTTGAGCGCCAAGGAGAATTTTTCCGCCAGTACTTTTTCGCACTTGATAGAGAAGAAATGCCGTTTAATCGTGCTGAACGTAGTTGGGTATATCGCGCTGCAAAAGATGTTGATCATACTGCTGCGTTTGGCTCGACTCAAAGCCTTGAAGTAACCGGTACAGTGATGTTTATGAACTGTGCATTTCCTACTTTAGATGAAGAAGCGCTCGATCCTAGTAATGTGACTTTAGGCCCTTACTGTAAAACACCTTACACCACTAATTCAATATTTAATATTTCAGGTATGAGTTTTGGTGCTTTGTCAAAACCTGCAGTACGTGCTTTATCTAAAGGAGCTAAGCTTGCTGGCTGTTGGTATAATACCGGTGAAGGCGGTTTAAGCCCGTATCATTTAGAAGGCGGGGGAGATATTGTATTTCAAATTGGTACTGCTAAATACGGTGTGCGCGACGATAATGGCAATTTAAGCACTGCTAAATTAAAAGAAATAGCAGCTCACGAACAAGTAAAAATGTTTGAAATAAAGCTAAGCCAAGGCGCTAAACCAGGTAAAGGCGGTATGTTACCTGGGCGAAAAGTTAACGCTGAAATTGCAAAAATACGCGGTATTCCCGAAGGGCAAGATTCAATTAGCCCTAATGGCCATCTTGAAATTAAAAAGCCGTCAGATATTCTTGATATGTTGGCAACCGTACGTAACGCAACCGGTAAACCAACCGGCTTTAAAGCGGTAATTGGTGAGTATACTTGGTTAGAAACTCTTTTCGCTGAAATAAATCATCGCGGTATTGAGTCAGCGCCCGACTTTATTACTATTGATAGTGCAGACGGTGGCACAGGCGCCGCACCACAGTCATTATTAGATTCAGTGGGCTTACCACTGCGAGAAAGCTTGCCATTAGTAATTAATTTGTTAGAAAAACATGGGCTCAGAGAGCGAGTAAAGGTTATTGCCTCAGGTAAGTTAATCGTACCCTCTAAAGTTGCATGGGCATTAGCACTGGGGGCTGATTTTGTTGTATCTGCTCGCGGCCATATGTTTGCACTAGGGTGTATTCAAGCAATGCAATGTAATAAAGACACTTGCCCTACAGGGATCACCACGCACGACAAGCGCCTGCAACGTGGCTTAAATGTGGCAGACAAAGCACAGCGTGTGGCAAACTATAATAAGTATGTGCACTATGGAGCGGGCTTAATCGCGCACTCGTGCGGCGTATCTAGTGCGCGAGAGTTAAAACGTGAACATGTGCGTATAGTTCAAGAAAGTGGTCTTTCAGAGCCATTAGATAAAATTTACGAAAATTATAAATAACACAGTGAGCATTAAATATATGAGTGCTTAAGCGCACTAAACTAAGCTGCTTTTTTATGTACTCAATATTTATTAGGTCATTAATTAAGGCCCATTGTTACGTAATATAACAATGGGCCTTAATTTTATTTATTTATTATTTGCTTGAATGCCGGTAATTTTTAAACGCTCTAATTCACAGCTAAATAAAAATTCCAGCACTTCTAAATGACGACGAACTTCATCAATATTTCGCCCTACAGCATATAAACCATGGCCACGTATAAGCACTCCGTGTTCAATAGGAGTGTGTAAATGATGGTCGCTTACCAATAAACTTAAATGGTCTATGTCTTGGTCGTTATTAAAAATAGGAATGCTTAGGGTTTCTAAATGCGAGGTAAAACCGCTTAAAGCTTTTTGCATTTCGTAGCCAGTTAAATCGAGTTTATGACTTTTTGTTATTTGCGAAAGCACGGTAGCCGCAACAGAATGCGTGTGCAGTACACATTGCGCTTCGGGAATTAGCTGATACAAGCTCAAGTGCAGTTGTGTTTCGGCTGAGCGTTTTTTTGTTCCTGCCAGAGGCTTGCCTTGTAGATCTAGCTGTAAAAAGTGCTCATTGGTCAACTTGCCTTTATCTTGGCCACTAGCTGTTATTACAAAGCCCGACTCAGTTCTTGCTGAAAAATTCCCACCGGTTGCGGGTATCCACTCTTTTTGGCTAACCCACTTCCCAGCTTCAATAAGTTGCGAAATAGCGGTATTGTTGTTTTGCATATATTCCTCACAAACGAGCATCAGTTAATTGTATTTAGACGGCTAAACTTCTATCTTAAGTGATGGTAGCACCGCTTTGCGTGCAAAACCACAATTAAGGATATAGAGTGTTAATAACTAAGCTACCAGCATAAGGTATGTTTTATCAAACTCTAATAACAATTAAGTTGGTTTAGCTAAAAACACTAAAAACTTAAAAGAGGGCGGCACAAAGCTATGTCAACGTTAACACTTACATTATTGCAGAGCTCACTACACTGGCTCGATAAAGACGCTAATTTAGCTATGTTTAATAAGCAGTTAGATGCAGTGACTCAGCAGTCAGACTTGATTTTACTGCCCGAAACCTTTGCCACAGGCTTTGCAATAAACTTAGATTGCGCTGAGCCTGAAAACGGCAAAGTACTTACCTGGTTAAAGGCGCAAGCGCATAAACATAATGCAGTAATTGCAGGCTCAGTATTTGTTACGCAAGGCAGTAAAAAGGCCAACCGGTTTTATTGGGTGCAGCCCAATGGAGAAGTAGACTTTTACGATAAGCGTCATTTGTTTTGTTTAGGCAACGAAGGCGACTTTGTAGTAGCAGGACAAGCGCGCAAAGTGTTTACTATTAATGGCTTTAAGCTATTACCACAAGTGTGCTACGACCTACGCTTTCCGGTATTTCAGCGCAATAACAACGATTACGATGTAATGATTAATATTGCTAATTGGCCCGCAGTGCGACGCCATGTTTGGGATACATTATTAATGGCGCGAGCGATGGAAAATGTATGTTATGTGGTTGGGGTAAATCGCATTGGTGATGATGCCAATGGTGTTGCTCACAATGGTGGCACAGCGGTATATGACTTTAAAGGTGATGCTTTAGTAAAAGCTGCAGATAATAGCCAAGCGCTAATAACCATTACTTTGCACAAAGCACCATTAAATGACTTTAAGGCTAAATTTCCGGCGCATTTAGATGCGGATGCTTTTAACTTAGTATAAAGCAGCTTAAATTAGCCAGCGGCTAATTAAGTGTTAAAATAGCCGCTGATATTTATTGGCGGCAGCACTATGAACAACTCTTTAATCACTCCAGTTATTTTAGCGGGCGGCATTGGTTCTCGTTTATGGCCGTTGTCGCGCCAAGCAATGCCAAAACAGTTTTTACCCTTACTCGATGCTGAACCTACTGGGCAGTCGTTATTACAAAATACCCTAACACGGGTAACCGGTAGGGTATTCAATCGAGCTATTTTAGTGTGTAACGAACAGCACCGATTTATTGCCGCTGAGCAAGCTGCTAGTGCAAATCCGCGCGTATTACTTTTAGAACCCACAGGTAAAAATACTGCCCCAGCAATTGCTTTAGCTGCGCATTATGCGCTACAAAATGGCATAACAGGGCCACTGTTAGTTATGCCAGCGGATCATCATATAAATAATTTTAACTTACTCACCGAGCAGTTACACGGCGCGACAATATTAGCTGAGCAAGGTAAATTAGTTACCTTTTCTATTACGCCTACCGAGCCACACACAGGTTACGGGTATATAAAACAAGGAAGCGCCATTACCGGTACTGACTGCTTTGAAGTAGCTGAATTTAAAGAAAAACCCAGCTTAACCACCGCAACAAGCTACCTGTTAGATGGAAGTTATAGTTGGAATAGCGGTATGTTTTTGTTTACTGCTGCAGCGTATTTACAAGAGTTGGCTCGCTTTGCACCTAAAATTGCCAATTGTGTGGCTAACGCCGCCAATTTTAGTCAGGACTTAGGCTTTACACGCCCCAGTGCAAAAACGCTCGAAGCTTGCCCGAGTGACTCCATAGATTATGCTATTTTAGAGCGCAGTGATAACGTAGTTGTCATGCCTGTTGCCTTAAACTGGAGTGACGTAGGTGGTTTTTCATCACTTGCTAAGTTGCTAAAAAAAGATCCGCAAGGCAATAACTTAAATACTAACTATGTAGCGCAAAACAGTAAAAACAATCTAATAATAAGCGAAACCGATCATACTATTGCCACCTTAGGGGTAAGTAATTTAGCTGTTATTCATACCCACGATGCCACGCTTATTGCGAATCAAAATGAGCTTGATGCACTGCCGTTATTACTCAAAAAAGTAGCGCTTACGCAAACTGACAAGTTAACCCACCACCAAGTTGTTTATCGGCCGTGGGGAAATTATCGTACCTTGGTAGAAAGCAGTGGATTTAAGGTTAAAAAAATAACCGTAAACAGCGGCGCTAAGCTCTCTACGCAGCGCCATCAATATCGTGCCGAGCATTGGGTAGTTGTATCTGGGGTTGCCGATGTATGCATTGATAAGCAAGCACTAACACTCAGTGCAGATCAGTCTTGTTATATTGCCGCTAAGCAAATTCATAGTTTGGCTAATAATAAAAATACACCGTTAATAGTAATTGAGGTACAAACAGGCACTATTTTAGATGAAAGCGACATTGAACGGTTTGATGATAAATATGGCAGAAACTAACAACGCTTTACTGCAGCCCTTTGCGTACACACCTTAAATACTCTTCTAAACTTTGCTGCCAAAGGTCGAGCGCTTCATTGATGGCGTTTTTTAGCGGCTTTTTATCAAGCATACGACGCTCTATTTTTTTCAGCGCTAAACCATAACGGTTAAAGCCCAGCTGTAGTGCGGTATTGGCTTGGCGATGTAATAATTTAATGCATTGCTCGGGCTGTTGTTCTACGAGCGCTTGGCAGTGATTTAGTTTACTGCGGGTAGAGAGCACAAACTCGTTATAAATAGACGACACTTCATCAATACTAAAAGAGCTGGTAAGCGTTTCGCTAGCGTTTGCGTCATATAAAGTATCAACCAAATCTACAGCTACAGTAGCCGTTTTAGTTGACTGTGAATCGCTTAGTGCTTGGCGCAATTTTTGGTGTTTAATAGGTTTACCTACAATGTCTTTTATACCCAGCGCTAAGTACTCTTTTACCTCACTAGGGCTTAAGCTTGCAGTAAAGGCTAGTACGGGAGTGCGCTGGTTTTTATGCTCAATTTTAGCCAATGTTTTAAGTACTTGTTGGCCGGTCAAATCAGGTAGGTTCATATCGAGCAGCACTACATCAAAATGATGCGCTTGCATTAACTCTATTGCAGTTTTACCGTCTTTTGCTAACTTAATTTTATGTTCGTCGTCGGCCATAAATTCTACGGCTATTTTTTGATTTAAATCTAAATCCTCTACTAACAACACCTTTAAACCGGTTAAATAATCTTTACTTTGATGACGTTGCGCTACTAGGCTGAGTTCGCCCAGCGCACACGTAATATCAAAGCTAAACACGCTGCCACTCCCTAGGCTACTGGCTATTTCTAACTTGCTATGCAGTTTTTCGAGTAAGCGGCTGGTTATTGCTAAACCAAGGCCTGTACCGCCTTTTTCTTTTCCGGCGCTACTTTGCACATAGGGTTCGGTTAGGTAGGCTATTTCGTCATTCTCGATGCCGGGGCCTGAGTCTTTTACGCTTATTTTAATAGTGTGTTCAAGTTGTTTTTCAGTGATTAGATCAATTTGAATTTTAACGCTACCTTGGTCGGTAAATTTAATTGCGTTACCCACAAGGTTAATAATAATTTGTCTGAGTTTTTGCTGATCGCAGTAGTAACAGGCTTGATCGGGTATATTGCAAAGTAGCTCAAACTTTAGTTGCTTTTGCTCTGCCAGAGGGCTTAGTAATAAGCATAAATTTTGTATCCAAGTTTTAAACTCAATATCTTCTTCGTAAAGAGCTTCGTCGCTTTGATCAAGGCTGGCGTAGTCGAGTACTTTATCAACCAGTAAATTAAGGGATTCGGCAGAGTTAATAATTGCCTCGCAATAGGCTTTATTGCGAGCATCACTTGTTTGGTTCATAACTAACTGAGCACTGCCTAAAATGCCGTTTAAAGGGGTGCGAATTTCGTGGCTGATAGTTGATAAAAACAACCCACGTATTTCTAGATCTTTACGGGCTTTTTTAGTGAGCTTATTAAGATGCTGCTCTCTGCGCTCATTACACAACAGTGCCATGCCAGCGGCATAAAACATAGGTGCTATAACCCCGTTTAAAAAAAGTAACGAGCTAAACCAAGGGCTTAATAGGGTGTCATGTTGCTCAATTTTTTGCATAAATATCGAGCGGGCAATAAAGCTTACGGCAACTAAAGTTAAAATTATAATATAAACAATGCTGCCGTTGGGATAGGGCTTACGTGCATACTTTATAAATATAAACAGTAAAAATGCAGCTTCAGCTATATGCTGTATATCAGATATAAACAGCCTATCTTGAATAGATGGCGAAAAAAAGCTGTAATAACCCAGCATTACGCTGCTAAAAGCAGTAAATGCACAAACAAGTTTAAAGCCAATACCGCGATAATCTAAAAACTGGCTAATAGCAAGACAATGCACAATTGAGGCCGCAAACATCAATATATTGGCAATGCTAATGGCGACAAGTTCAGGGACTCGCCCGATCAGAGTAAAGCCAATAATAACGCCGAGCAATAAAACAGGATAAAAAATATAAAGCAGAGTGCCTGGAGTGTGTTTATTGGTGCGCCAGGTTAAAAAATTTAGCAGGGTCATTACAACCATAACGGCGATACTGGCAAAATATAGGGTAAAAGAGTCGAGCATTGAGGCACCAATAGCGTGTTATTAGATTAAAAGTATAACAATAATTACTTAACCGAAAATAGCTCAATATATTGTTTAACACATTGAACTGTATTGAAATTAAAACGTATATTTTATTTGCTGGGGAGCGACTTATTATTTAAAGTTTGAGTTTGCTGATTAAGCTTGCCCAGATACAAAAACAGACACGTATGTGCCTGTTTTGTATTTAAACTAAAGTTTAAATTAACGTATTTCGTCTGGAATATGCTGCTGTGCCCACGATAGTAGCTCAATACGGTTACGACATTTTGTTTTTCTAAATGCGCTGTATAAATGAGTTTTAACTGTGTGAGGGCTAATGCTTAGCTCTTCAGCAATTTCTTTATTTTTTGAGCCATTACTCATTAATGAAATTATGGCTTTTTCGCGCTTGGTAAGTTTAACTGGCTCAATATCGCCTTCGGTAAGCTTATGCAGTGCATCTTTATTAAACTGCAACATACGATTTAATGCATTACACATTATATCTCTGCGATACCAAAGTTGATCTTCAAGTAGTAAGCGAATACCTTTCATCAATACATCGGCGTTATCTGTGGTGTAAAATACACCACGAATTCCGCTAAGTAAGGCACGATTAGCAAGCTCTGGGTTTTCATCCAAATTAAATAATACGATATCGCATTTAATCCGTAAATTAACCAGTTGCTCTTTTAATTTTCCCCACGCATCTTTGCTCGATGTTTCGATAAACAAAAGTCGTGTTCCTACAGGCACATCTAAAATATTGGTGCCTGTGGTTACGCTAATACCTTGCGTTTTTAACAAAGGTTCTAAAACGTTAATACCAATAGTGTTAATGGGCTCTTCATCTAATAACAAAAAGGCTGAACTGCTCATATTATTTTTACTCTTTTATAAAGCTTATGATTAAGTTTACCACGACCTCCACACCTTTTGTATTAGAAAGTCGCGTTGTAACGCAAAAAGCAAGTACGATATTATGATTATTTAAACATAAAATGTTGCAAATAAGTAATTATTTATTGATTGCGATTACAAAATAAAACAACCTAAAAAGCTTATAACTAATTGTATAAAATAAATAGCTGTTTATAGCGCCACTTTTTTGGTGTTTTGATAAGGAGGCCAGCCCATCTCTTTACCTGCAAGCATATGTAAATGAATATGATATACGGTTTGGCCACCATGTTCATTGCAATTCATGACCACTCGGTAGCCATCGTCGGCAAAGTTTAGTTGCTTGGCTAATTTAGCCGCTACTACATATAAATTACCTACTAAATGCGAGTTTTCAGGCGTTACATCGTTAATAGTAGCAATTGCCTTTTTGGGGATAATAAGCGCGTGAAATGGCGCCTGAGGGTTTATATCTTTAAAGGCGAGAGTATGCTCATCTTCATAAATAATATCAGCTGGGATCTCACGATTAATTATTTTAGTAAAAATAGTCTCTTGGCTCATTATATGGCCCCTAATTAAGTATGATTAAAATAAGCTCCACTAATGACAAACTTTACAAGCAGTGTCAAACTGAAATCAAATAAAGGAGAAAATATGCGTAAATCAATATTATTAGGTAGTGCCGCAGCGCTATTGTTTAGTGTGTCGAGCATGGCAGAAAATATTCACTTTCCAGAAGAGTTTGTACCTCTGCAAGTTGGTGAGCGTATTATTGAAAGCTCGATATTTAGCCGCGTTGACGACATAGAGCTAGCACCGGGTAGTTATAAATTAAAGCTTAAATATACTGACTTGTATGACCTAGGTTACGACGATCACGAAGTGGTAGAGTCTGAACCATTTTGGGTAAATGTAACTATTGAAGCGGGTAAAGATTATATTTTAGAGTTTAATCGTGCCAAAAATGCGGTTGCGGCTAAAGTATTTGCACAGTCGCCACAAGTAAGCTTAAAAGCAAAAGGAAGTGCACTGGCTGCGCCATTAAGTGTAATTTCTAATGCCCAGCTTACAAACACTGTGCCAGTACAGCAAGTTAGTAATACAACGGCAATGGCAACAAGCGCAAGCGAAGTAAGTAAACTCGTTGCACCTATTAATGGTAAGGGCATGCCCAGCGCAGCAGCAATGCTCGACTTTTGGTGGCAACAAGCAACTCCAGCTCAGCAACAAGCCTTTTTAGAAAAAGTAACCAAGTAGCTTTTATACAATTAAAAAGGGCCGAATGTCGGCCCTTTTTGTATTTTAAACACTCGCTTATTAAGCTCGTTTTTATTTAAATAATTTATTCAAATAATGCGTCTATAGTGCCATGTGCTAGTGGGTGATAACCCGGGCGTGCTTTTAAGTACACGCTTTGTGCCCAGTCTTTTTTGCCGTTATCAATAAGTGACTTATAAAGCGGGACAATTAGCTTGCGACGACCAATACTGGTTAAGTGCTTATCAAGCGCCGGATAAATTGGCTGGTATCCATTACCTACCGCTAGCATAAACCAAGCAAAGGCACGTTCAGCGTTAGTTGATTGCGTTAAGTTATACGCAGTATCAAGCTCGCTCATATGTGTTTGGCTTAAATCGCGCGGTAAGTTATTTAAAAAGTGCAACCATTCATGCACCGACCAATTAGCTGTAGGCAATTGCGCTGCTGTGATATCGCCATTTAACCAAGTAGCTGTTGCTGTATCTACTTTATCAAAAGCATCTGATGTTGGATTAGGTGTATCGCTTGGTAAACCTGGCGCAAAAATCCATTCATTTACTTTATCCATGCTCACAATACCAGGGTACTTATCAATTAAGTTAGCTTTTAGGTAAGTAACAAATTGTGCAGTGGTTAAAGATTTAAAGGCAAATTCGTTAAAGTAAGTTTTTACAAAGGCGTCAAACTTATCGCGGCCATATTTTTCTTCTAGGTAAATTAAGAATAATTGCCCTTTGGTATAAGGTACAGAGCTAAACGCATCATCAGGATCGCGGCCATTAAGCTTTAAGTTAAGGCGCGTGTCTGGTGCATCAAGCGTTTTAATTTGGGCGCGAATACCTGCTGCATCAAGGGCTTGTTCCATTACTGCGCGGTCGCGACCAAATACTTCTTCCATAATGCGGTTTTCAACGTACGAGGTAAAACCTTCGTTTAACCATAAATCTTCCCAGGTTGCATTGGTAACTAAGTTACCAGACCAAGAATGAGCAAGCTCATGTGCAATTAGATTTACTAAGCTTTTATCGCCTGCAACCACGGTTGGGGTAATAAACGAAAGGCGTGGGTTTTCCATGCCACCAAACGGAAAACTTGGCGGTAGCATAAGCAAATCGTAACGACCCCATGCATAATCGCCGTAAAGTGCGTTAGTTTTATCGATCATCGCTTGGGTGTCGTTAAATTCGGCAACTGAAGCATCTAAAATAGTTGGCTCAGCAAAAATACCGGTTTGATGCGACATTGCTTTAAATTCTAAATTACCTGCGCCAATAGCAATTAAGTAAGGCGAAATAGCTTGTGGCATATCAAAAATGTAGTCGCCATCTTTATAAAGTGCGTCTTTATTGTCGGCACTCATTACCGCACGTATATCTTTAGGAGTATGAATGCGCGCCGAGTACGTTACTCGCATTGCTGGCGTGTCTTGTACTGGGATCCAGCTACGTGCATGAATTGCTTGCGATTGGCTGTACATAAACGGGTGTGTTTTGCTGGCTGTTTGCTCTGGTGTTAACCATTGTAGGCCAGACGCTTCAGGGCGGCTATTATAGTAAATACGTACTTTTGGCGCTTGGCTTTTAAAAGTAATAGTTAATTTTGAGCCTTTAACATCATCGCGTGTTGCTAAACTAAATTTAGCTTTATGCCATGTGCCGTTTTGCGTTTGATACATTACTTTATCAATATCTAAATCGCGAGTATCGAGCACTAGAGTTTTACTGTTGTTATTTTGCCATTCTAGGGTGTGCTCAACAAAACCTTCTAATTGCTTGTCGGCAAAGTCGACATCTAAATCAAGGTTTAAATGCGTAGTAATAACGTCATTAAGATTAGCATACGAGTTTTGATCAATAGCATTGGCCATTGCTTGTGAGCACATACCAGCCATAGCTAGGCTTAAAAAAAGAGGTGTGATTTTCATAATTACCCTGAACACAAATAAATAAGTGTTGGTTTTATATCATGATTGGCGAGGCGGGTTGAGCAATTTTTACATTCAGATGCGCTATTTGCGACAATGCGTTAAACTAACGCGATTAGTTACCGGTATATTTAGAGAGCTTTGTGGCGCACTCATTACAAACGTTACATACATTTGCATTAACCAGCCAATGCCAACAATTTGTTAAAATTAATAACCTAGAGCAGCTTAAAACGCAAAGCTTTAAGCCCCCATTTTGCCTATTAGGCGAGGGCAGTAATACGGTATTTTTAAATGATTACACCGGTACTGTTATTAAAATGGCAACTCAAGGTGTACAAATAAAAGAGCGCGCAAACGATTACTTAATTAGCGTGGCCGCTGGCGAAAACTGGCATCAACTAGTCAGCGAGCTGTTGGCTAAAAACATTCCCGGGCTTGAAAACCTAGCGCTTATTCCCGGTACTGTGGGTGCTGCGCCGGTGCAAAATATTGGTGCCTACGGAGTTGAATTGGCTAAATTTGTAGAGTCGGTTGAGTATTTTGATATAGCAAACAAAACCTTTAATACCTTAAATAATGCGCAATGTGAATTTGGCTATCGCGATTCTATTTTTAAACACGCGTTAAAAAATAAAGCGGTGATCACTACTGTGCATTTAGCCTTGCCTAAAGAGTGGCAGCCGGTATTGAGTTATGGACCGCTGCAGCAACTTGCAGCCGTTACGCCACAAGCGTTATTTGAGCAAGTAATAGCAACACGTAACAGCAAATTGCCCAATCCTTATACCTTACCTAATGCAGGTAGTTTTTTTAAAAACCCCATTATTACTAATCAATGTTTAGCTGCCTTATTAACAACCTTTGCAGATTTACCGCATTATAAACACGGTGCAAAGCACCATAAAGTGGCTGCGGGTTGGCTAATAGAGCAAGCGGGTTTAAAAGGCTACCGCATTGCAGGTATTGAGGTACATAAACAACAAGCCCTAGTGCTAGTAAATTACGGCCAAAGCCAAGGAAGCGATTTAATTGCGATGATTAAACATATTCAACACAGCGTATTTTCTCGTTACAACATTATGTTAGAGCACGAAGTACGCTTAATTAATAACAATAGTGAATGCCATATTACAGCGGAGCCAACGCCATGAAAGCACCCGATGGAAATAAACTCGCCATTTTAAATGCCCTCAATCAAGGTGGTTTTATTTCAGGGCAGGTATTAGGCGAGCAACTGGGTATTAGCCGCGCAGCTATTAGTAAGCATATTAAAAGCTTACAAGAAATGGGCTTAGATATTTTTAAGGTAACTGGTAAAGGTTACAGCTTAAATAGCCAAGTCGGACTGTTAAACCAAGCGCAAATACAACAACACTATCAAGCGTTAGGTGCAACTACCGCCAAAGTAGAAGTACACCCCATAATAGACTCCACTAATAGTGAGCTAATGCGCCGCATACAAGCAAAAACTGAGCTTGAATCGGGTACTGTTATTGTGGCCGAAATGCAGCAGTTGGGGCGTGGGCGTCGGGGCCGGGTTTGGCAGTCGCCATTTGGAGCCAACTTATATTATAGTTACTTTTGGCGTTTAGATGATGGCATACAAGCCGCTATGGGCGTATCTATAGTGATTGGCTTAGCTGTATATGATGCTATTAAAGCGCTATACAACATAGAAGTAGAGCTAAAATGGCCTAACGATATTTACCTCAATAAACAAAAGCTCGCTGGCGTATTAGTTGAGCTCGACGCGCAACCGCAAGGTCCTTGTCAGTTAGTTATAGGCATAGGTATTAACTTACAAATGCCAGAGAGCTTTAGTCAGCACATTGATCAAGCATGGACTGATTTAAGTCAACATACGCAGCAGCTTAATAAAAATCAGTTGGTTGCCTCGCTTACTTATTATTTAGAGCAGCGTTTAGAGCAGTATAGTGAAAGTGGCTTACAGAGCATGCATCAGCAATGGAATGCTTTAAATGCATTTGCTGGTGAATGTGTAGAGCTAAATACCGGGCATCGTAGTTGGCGCGGAATATGTGAGGGAATAGACCCACAAGGCGGAATTCGTATTCGCCAAGATGGTGAAGTAAAAAGCTATTACGGCGGCGAAATTTCGCTCAGAAAGGCGCAACTATGAAATTACTCATAGATGTAGGCAATACTTCACTTAAAGCTAAGCTGTGGCAAAACGAGCAAGTTCAAGCATGTGATTTAAATAATTTACCTTGGCATGCAATTACACACGTTATTTATGCTTGCGTAGGGCGCAGTGAGCTACTTAATGCTATTTTAGCGCAAGCCGCCTTTAATAGTATTAGCTGCTTTGAAGCTAAAGTAACTAAAACGCTAGGCGGGCTCACCTGTGCTTACGAGCATTTTAATAATTTAGGTATAGATAGATGGCTGGCACTTATTGCAAGTTTTACCTTGTATCCAAATAAGGCCTGCATAGTTGTTGATGCCGGTACGGCTACCACAATTGATGTACTCAATTGTGACGGGCAGCATTTAGGTGGCTGGATTTTACCTGGCCTTGATTTAATGACCCGCTCGTTAACGCAAAATACCCAGCGCGTTTTTGATGATGAAAATACGCCATTTACTAATCAACTGGGAATAAACACCCCAAATGGTTTAAAAAATGGTGCCTTGGTTGCCACCATAGGAGCAATTAACCAAGCTAAACCTTATTTAAATGATAAAAATACGCAAATTATTTTTGCCGGTGGTTATGGTTCGTTATTACAACAGCAATTCAAAGAGAGTATTTTTGATCCTATGTTGGTTATTAAAGGCTTAAATTATTGGTATGAATTAGATGAAAACAGCAATAAATTATAAAAAATCCGGTTTTTGCCTGAATTGTGAGCATTTAAACAATAAATTCTCATTTATTTTAATTTTATAGTTGCATCCCAATAAAGCTTACTCTAATATCTCGCCCCGTACTAAAGCAGTGCCGACTTAGCTCAGCTGGTAGAGCAACTGACTTGTAATCAGTAGGTCAACCGTTCGACTCGGTTAGTCGGCACCACTTTCCTTTTTACCGAAAGTGCATTAGTAAAGAATTATCGTGGAGGGGTTCCCGAGCGGCCAAAGGGATCAGACTGTAAATCTGACGGCTCAGCCTTCGCTGGTTCGAATCCAGCTCCCTCCACCACTTTATTCTTGACGGTTAGAGGTATTTTAAGAACAGGTTCCTAACGCGGGCATCGTATAATGGCTATTACCTCAGCCTTCCAAGCTGATGATGCGGGTTCGATTCCCGCTGCCCGCTCCAGTTTATGGTGATGCTGATATAGCTCAGTTGGTAGAGCGCACCCTTGGTAAGGGTGAGGTCGGCAGTTCGACTCTGCCTATCAGCACCAGTTTTAAGAACCTCCTTAAGCGCTTCCTTTATCTGTCAGAAAAAAACTATTTGAAATTTGAAAAAATCAACTTAATCTACCTATGGTGGATTATTTTCATATGTAATATAGATACACAAAACTGATAGGTTCCGTCATGGCAAAAGCAAAGTTTGAACGCGTAAAACCGCATGTTAACGTAGGTACAATTGGCCACGTTGACCACGGTAAAACTACATTAACTGCAGCAATCACTAACGTACTTGCAAAAGTATACGGCGGTGTTGCTAAAGATTTCGCATCAATCGACAACGCTCCAGAAGAGCGCGAGCGCGGTATCACAATTTCAACGTCTCACGTTGAATACGATACGCCTACTCGTCACTACGCACACGTAGATTGTCCTGGTCACGCCGATTATGTTAAAAACATGATCACTGGTGCTGCTCAAATGGACGGTGCTATTTTAGTAGTAGCTGCGACTGATGGTCCTATGCCACAAACACGTGAGCACATCCTACTTTCTCGCCAAGTTGGCGTTCCTTACATCATCGTGTTCATGAACAAATGTGACATGGTTGATGACGAAGAGCTACTTGAGCTAGTAGAAATGGAAGTTCGTGAACTTCTTTCAGAATACGATTTCCCAGGTGA
>NZ_JACJDO010000026.1:0-56672 GCF_014163535.1 Pseudoalteromonas sp. SR45-4 | reverse complement strand
ACGCCAGGTGTTTTGGCACCTTTTGAAGAAAGCGTTACTTCAGCCGCTTGGCAAAGCCATTGTGGGTGACTGATAAGGCGCAGTAATCGATTAACGCGACGCGCTTTATCGGTTGCTGTCCATGTTGCTAATTTACGTTGCAGTTCGCTGATTATCAAAGGTCTTCACCTCATTAAGGTCAGGTAATTTGCTTGCGCAAATCAATTAAACTGCGCCCCTTCGCCATGTAATGGGCTTTCCCCATCTCAGAATACTACGAACGCTCCGCCAGCTTGTTTGTCATCGGGGTCGTGCTCCCTTAGCATTCAAACAAACCTTCCCCGGTTTACCTATCTGAACTCGAACATATTGGGGTGGATGCCGATCGCAGTCTTTAACCTTATCGTGCTGTAAGGTGATAATACTTAAACGCTGAATTGTGATTTAGCGTTTATCCATTGATAAATACCTACGTGTGATTTATCAAGTCGGCAATAATACTCATACATTTAGTATTATTGCCTGTTAATTCGTGTAGGCAATGGCGACGTTTCAGCCCATAGATGCGGGTTAATCGGTTCATGTACTTCATCCGTCCAATACTTAGTCTAGAAGAGCATCTTGGCGTAACGAATTCGCCTCACTCCCCGTTGTCAGCGAGTTCCATCACCTTATCAGCATACGATAAGTCACTGCCGCTCAGACTCAACTATCTGCACAACCAGATAGTGCCATAAACAATTTGGCTCCTACCGTATTGCTCATGTATTTCAGATAGACTCGTGGTTCATTAAAGCATTCCTTGCTAGTGCTGAACTCCGGGCACACTGTAAGTAATATCACCTACCCAATGCGTGTTATGTGTCTTCGGGTTGAATTGTCGTTTTAAAAGGTTTTGTGCATAGTGATGCTCATCACCTGAGTTTGGGTAATAATGTTTTTTCTTTGGCACAATGGCGTGTATATTCAATTTGTTCATCAATGACGCCGTTTTATATACTCCTATTGTGTGATCAAGTGCATTCAGTTCAGCGTGTATTCTACGCCTGCCATACGTATTACCCGAGTCCTCAGCTATCGATTCAATTAAATCCAAAAGCACCTGCTCTTGTTCATCGGGTTTGGCAGGTTCATAGTAATAGCTACTCATACTAACCTCTAAAACACGACACAATTCAGTGATAGTGTAATCTGCGTTTGCTTTCTTCAATTCTTTCATTACTTTAAATTTTGATTGTCGCGAATGAAGAAAGCGGTGGCTTTTTTTAATATGTCATTATCCTTTAAAGCACGCTTCAGCTGCTTCTCTAGTAATTGAATACGCTGCTGTTCAGGTGTAAGTGCTTGTACATTTTCAGGGCTCTTACCATCTAGTTCAGATAAATATTGTTGCTTCCAACGTGATACTGCTGACTTTCCAGCGCCAGACATTTCTTCAATTTGTTTATTAGTATAGCCTTCTTCTAACATTAATTTGGCATATTCGAGTTTCTGCTGTGCACTGAGTATTACTTTTGATTTTCTGGTCATATTGATACCTTTTCGGTTTAGCTCATTTTACGCTATAAACCTCTCCAGTTTCATTAGACCATTACACTGGGAGCTGGCTTAATGCCTATGGAAGCTTATTTTCCGCTTTGGCAAGGCCAAGGGTTTATTAAAGTCGACCCTACAACTATAAGCGCACAAACAACACGATTTGATGAGCAATTTGCAGGTAGTCGCTATGGACAAGGTGCATTGTGTATTTTTACCTGTGCATTAGATGAAGTAAGCCCTGAGGAAAGTGGCGTTGATATTGGTATAGGTTGGCAAAATGAAAACTGGCGTGTTGATATTGGCACTACCCCACTTGGTTTTTTAATTGAAGACATTGTGTGGGGCATAAACTACGCAGACGATTTTGGCGACTTTGGATACAGCCTAGAACTTGAAAAACGTCCTGTTACCAGCTCGGTACTCTCCTATGCTGGTTTAACCGATATAAACTCAGGTAAAGTTTGGGGTGGCGTGCGCTCAACTGGCCTAACCGCCAATTTATCGCACGACTTGGGTGGTAATTGGGGGTTTTGGTCAAGTGCCGACTTTCAATTATATAAAGGTCAAAACGTAAAAGACAATCAACGTTATCGGCTAATGGGTGGCAGTTACTATCGCGTTATTAGTAACCAAGAGCGTGAATTTACCGCAGGTGTCAGTTTATTGCATTGGTCTTATAAGTTTAATTTAAGCGAAGAAACCTATGGTCATGGCGGATATTACAGCCCGCAAAACTATATAGGTATTTCATTACCATTAAGTTATGACGCACGTTGGGGAGATGATTTTGTTTATCGAATTAAAACCGGTATTTCTTACTCACAAACTAAATCGAACGCGATTGACTTTTTCCCAAACGATCTCAACTTACAAGCCCAAGCATTCGCAAGCCAGCTTGAAACAGGCGTCGTTCCTGCTTTTAACGGTGATACTAGCGCCGGTGTTTCGTATAACTTAGAAGGCAGTTTTGAGCACCGAGTAACCCCGCATTGGTTTTTTGGAGGCTACTTAGCAATTGACCGCTCTGACTTTTATGAGCCTAACTTTGGACAACTTTATGTACGTTACTATTTCAATCCTGTTTACGGCACATTAGCATTCCCAGGTAAACCTATAATACCTTATGCTGACTTTTAACAAGGTTTATTGTGTTTAAACCATAAAGCTTAACACTTCCCCTCGCACTAAGGTCTATGTATACTAATGCGCAATTGTAGCTAGGATAAGGGTGTGACTCTTACCTACAGCTTTACTACCTTAACGGCAAACCATTACCTTAGCTGCATTAAACAATACTGATGGTCGAGCATTTAGCGTGTAATACATGGCGCTAAATAGCTAAAGCAAAAATATATAAGGCCATTACAACAATACTTAAAGTTAGGAAGTAAATATGAGTTCAGCTCCAGATAGTGGTTGGTTTGGCCACCCTAAAGGACTTTCAACCTTGTTTTTCACCGAAATGTGGGAACGAATGAGTTATTACGGTATGCGAGCTATGCTCGTATTATTCATGACAGCAAGCTTACAACAAGAAGGCCTTGCTTTTACTGTTGCTTCAGCTGCTGCTATTTACGGTTTGTACACAGGCGCAGTATACTTTTTAGGCTTACCTGGTGGTTGGCTAGCTGATAGATTATTCGGCGGTCAAAAAGCTGTTTGGTATGGCGGTATTATTATTATGTGTGGCCACATTATTTTGGCTATTCCACATGATTACTCATTTTTTATTGGTTTAATTTTTGTAGCAACGGGTACCGGCTTACTAAAACCAAATATCAGCGCCATGGTTGGACAACTATACAGTGATGCTGATGAACGTCGTGATGGCGGGTATGCTATTTACTACATGGGTATTAACTTAGGTTCATTAATTGGTTATTACGTTTGTGGTTACTTTATGGAAAATTTAGGTTGGCACTGGGCGTTTGGTGCTGCAGCTGTTGGTATGGCTATTGGTTTAGTGCAATACAAGCGCTCACTTAAAAACTTACCTGAGCATAGTGCTCTACCAGCTAATCCATTAGGTCCTAAAGGTACTGCTCGCGCATGGGGCAGTATTGCTATATTTATCATTATAGCGGCTGCAATCACTCTAGCCGCGATGACTGGCGCTATTATTATTAATCCAACGGTAGTTGCAGGTTATACTGCGATTGCATTCACTATTATTTTCTTTGTTTATTTTGGTCTTATCTACTTTAAAGGTAAGTTAACCGATGCTGAAAAACAAAGAATGTGGGCACTGTTTTTAGTATGTATAGCTTCAGCCTGTTTTTGGTCTGGCTTTGAGCAAGCAGGTTCATCATTAAACTTATTTGCACGTGATTATACTGACCGTCTTATTGGTACTTTTGAAATCCCTACAACTTGGTTTCAGTCATTAAACTCGCTGTTTATTATTGCGCTATCACCATTTTTTGCAGCGCTTTGGATCAATATGTCAAAGCGTCTTGTTTCACCATCTTATAGTGCAAAATGTGCTGTTGGTTTAATTATAATGGCAACAGGTTTCTTAGTTATGTTTATGGCAGCGCATTATGCGGCTGAAGGGCTAAAAGTAGCACCTTACTGGCTTGTTACTACCTACTTTTTACACACTGTGGGTGAGCTTTGTTTGAGCCCTGTGGCATTAAGTGCTGTAAGTAAGTTATCGCCTCGTCGCTACACAGGCCAAATGATGGGCGTATTTGTATTAACTTATTCTATCGGTAATATCATTGCAGGATTACTTGCTGGTAACTTCGATCCAAATAATGTTGATGAAATACCTAACTTATACCTACAAATAGCATTATTTAGTATTGGTGTTGGTGTTATTTTAGTACTAATGACCTTTAAATCTAAAGTGTGGGAAAGACAGGGACTAAGTGAGGAAGCCTAGTAGTTAAAGTATTTAA
This sequence comes from Pseudoalteromonas sp. SR45-4, assembly GCF_014163535.1. Classification (NCBI taxonomy): domain Bacteria; kingdom Pseudomonadati; phylum Pseudomonadota; class Gammaproteobacteria; order Alteromonadales; family Pseudoalteromonadaceae; genus Pseudoalteromonas; species Pseudoalteromonas sp. SR45-4. The sequence goes on along the minus strand of NZ_JACJDO010000026.1, from coordinate 52,254 downwards.
TTAAAATATTTGTTAATTAAATATCTATTACCCAACTTTTAATTACTTCCCCATAGCAGTATGGGGAAGTTTCCTCTTGATAATCTTTTATTGCTTAGTTGTTAACTGGTATTATTTAGCCAATTGATTACTGATTAGATTTTTAGGGATAGCGGGTAGATGCAATTGTTCACTTTGTATAAAGTAATTTTAGTTGTTTTTTTCATTGGTTTTTTATCTGCTTGTGGTGGCGCTGGCGATCAAGTCACTCCTAATCCTAATAACCCTTCCACTCCCCAAGCTAACGTATTACTTATTACTGGTGCAGGTTTATCTGCCACTATTAACGATAACTTTAAAATTGAAATTCCTGCCAATAGTGTTAACTCTGATACAGAGCTTACTTATATTAGTATTGAGCAAGACGAAACGCCGCAAACGCAAAATATTATTTCTAATCTACATAGCTTAACTCCCGCAGGGCTTTCACTTAGTAATCCTTTTACAATTTCCTTAAAAATCCCTGACGATTACGCATTAGGCGGCCAACTTTATATTGCCCGTTTAAACGCTACAACTTGGGAAACTATAGAGAACTCTCGTGTTTTAAATGGTTTTGTTACAGCTCAAGTTAATCAGTTAATCAGTTAGGCACATATGCCATAAAAATGCAGCGTAAAGAACGCACTGCCAGTATAGGCCCTACCTGTGATGTAAACAGCACTGAGCAATCTATTCGCTTTGTACATATTGCCGACTTACATGCTCGATTTGGTTATCAAGAGCAATTTTTTAGCCGAATTAAGGCATATCATAAAAAGGCTTTAAGCGAATCACCTTATACTTTATTTACCGATGGTGGAGATGATTACGAAAAAGGCACTGTAGCTGAGCAAATATCACAAGGTTTAGCGACCGATGAAGCCGTAAAAGCAATGAAGTTCGATCTTCGTGTAATAGGTAACCATGACTATGCTTGGGGGCCTGAAAAATTATTAGGCTTCTCAAAGGATGACAATGCCATTGTACTTGCCAGTAATACACGCTACGAAGGCGAACAAACACAAGATTTTGCAGCAGTAGGTTTTGCTAAAGTACAAGTAGGCTGCATTACACTCGGTGTATTTGGTATGACATCGGTCCCGTGGAACGAGCTAGATAGACCACTACAAGATGACCCTATTCCTGATTTTATCAAACAATTTAAAATGAGCTGGCAATGGCAACAAATAGCACAAAGTATTGTTAGTCAGTACAGTGATGAAGTAGATTATATGCTGATGTTAAGCCATTTAGGTGAAGGCCTTGATACTAAAATCGCACAAAGTGTGAGTGGTATTGATTTGGTTTTAGGCGGTCATACCCATGGCGGTGAGAGCTTTAATACCCTTGATAATGGCGCTATTGTTATTCAACCTAACTTTTACGCTAAGGGCATAACCGACTTAAACTTAACGTTCGACACTAGTAATAAAACGCTCAAAAATGTTGACTACAAAACAGTAAAAACCGACACCATTACTGAGCGAGACACAACCACACAACAAGCCATCGACACAATTATGGGCCATTATGCTCCCGATGCACAAACTGAAATTGCAATATCAGAAAACTACTTAAATGCAATGCAATTAGCAGCAGTAACCGCTGCAGCCGCTCAGCACTCAAGCAGCACTATTTCAGCAGCTTTACTCAACCCTGAGTTAGTGCAAAAACGTTGGACCCCTGGCGCCCTAACACAAGAGGACTTTCATAAAGCTTACTACGTAGAAAGGCAGCCATCTAACACCCCAGGCTTTAACTCTTTATATAAAGTCACGGTTAGCGGCAATGATTTAAATGCTATGTTAGCCAATCAACCTGATTGGTTTTTACTAGCGCCTGAAAATATTCAAGCATCAAATAACTACAGTGTCGCACTTTTTAAAGGGGCAGCTCTTAATCCTGATTTATTTTTTAATGGGGTTACTTTTAATGATGTAGCACCGATAGCCGAGGCTTGGTGGCTTCTGGATCAATACGCACGTCATAGAACCACTCAATGCTTACATATTGATACAAATACGCCACTCAATGCCTGCCAAGACATTGCTAATATCACTATTTGGAACTTTGATGATGTTAGCGATCCGCTTAAAGCCGACTTAGGCCCATCAACTCTTAGTTACTTTGATCCTGACAATAAAGGCTGGGGTCCTAAAAAGACCACCTTTGCTAGTACTAGCACATTTAATATTAGTGATTTAGCTGATGGCGCATCAACTGTAATGGCATTTACCGATCACTCTCCTAACGAAGGGCTAAAGATTGAGTTAAATACCGCGCCAAATGGGGATTTTGCAAACCAAGGAATGGTGTCTGACTACACTTTAGTGATGGACATTTATTGGCCTTTTGCAGCAAAAGAAATATACAGAGCACTAGTTCAAACCGATGCAACAAATGATTTGAATAACGACGCCGACATATTTATTAATCCTATTGGTGGGTTAGGTGCATCAACCAGCGACAGTGGTTATTTTGGCACATCTGAGCCTGATACCTGGCACCGTATAGCTTTTGTATTTTATACCGCACCAAGCAATGGCGTATTTGAAGTGTATATTGATGGTGAATTTGCGGGTGTTAAAAGAGACGGTGAAATAGGTAAACGCTGGGCACTCGATCAAGCCGTATTATTATTAACCGATAATAACTACGAAACCGAACCGGGTTATTTAAACGCACTGCTTTATGCTGGTCGCGCAATGACTCGCAGTGAAATAAAAAGTATGGGTAACGCGCAACAAAAGCTGACTTTTAAGCAAACAACCCGAGAGCTCAATCAAAGTGTTGAACGCCATTACCAACTTGCACCCACAATAAAACCTAATTTATGGTTAGAGCAACGTAGCAAGTTCTTTAACAATAGCAAACCGTAAACAATTAAATACAAAAAACCTTGTTTTTACTACAGTAAAAAAAGAGATTTAAGTTAGCTTAAATCTCTTTATAAAAAATAAACAACAACAAAATCAATAGCTAAAACTTAAAATGCCGCACTTATTCAAACGTTTTCATACATACGCGTATTTAAAGCACTCAGCAAAAAAGTAACTTACTGCTAACCGTCCTATAAAATTTACACACGCGCTGTTTACTAAATAACAACGCCCCCTTCCCCAAAGTACAAATTTAGTTAATCATCTACAGCAATACGACAACAAATAATCGCAGTGCTTAATTGCGGGAGTAATGATAATGAGTGAAGTAAATAACCCTTTAGGTTTAGTTGGTATCGAATTTACCGAGTATGCGACACCTGATGCAGATTACATGGATAAAGTATTTACCGACTTTGGCTTTTCAAAGCTAAAAAAATTCAAAGGTAAAGACATTGTTTATTACAATCAAAACGATATTCATTTTTTATTAAATAACGAGCGTGATGGCTTTTCGGCACAGTTTGCTAAAGATCATGGCCCGGCTATTTGTTCTATGGGTTGGCGAGTAGAGAATGCACAAAAAGCATTTGAAGCAGCGGTAGAGCGCGGTGCAAAACCAGCAACCGACTCGGCAAATAAAGATTTACCTTACCCTGCAATTTATGGCATTGGCGACAGCTTAATTTACTTTATTGAGCAATTTGGCGAAAAAGGCTCTATTTACGCACAAGACTTTGAAGATCTAGCCGAGCAAAACGTGGTTGACGATAAAGGCTTTATTCGCATCGACCATTTAACTAATAATGTTTATAAAGGCACCATGGAAAAATGGGCTAACTTTTATAAAGATGTATTTGGTTTTACAGAAGTTCGCTACTTCGACATTAAAGGCCAAAAAACAGCGTTAATTTCGTATGCGCTTAAATCGCCTTGTGGCACTTTCTCTATTCCTATTAACGAAGGTAAAGGCAACGATAATAACCAAATCGATGAATACCTTGGTGAATACAATGGCCCTGGCGTACAGCATTTAGCATTTTTAACTGACGACTTAGTAAGCTCACTTGATAAGCTTGATAAATCGACTATTGCAACTTTGGATATTATTCCTGAGTACTACGATACTATTTTTGACCGTGTACCTTGGGTTGCTGAAGACAAAGAAAAAATTCGTGAGCATCAAATTCTAGTAGATAGCCAAAGTGAAAACTGTTACTTACTACAAATTTTCTCTAAAAACCTATTTGGTCCTATTTTTATTGAAATGATTCAGCGAGTTGACGATGGTGGCTTTGGTGAAGGTAACTTCCAAGCACTATTTGAATCAATTGAACGCGACCAAGAGCGCCGTGGCGTTTTATAAGTAGTTAGCATTTATATTTTAAAAGCAGCGTAACTCGCTGCTTTTTGTCGTTTTACGCTGATATTGAGTAACAATTCTACTCTGTCTGTTTAAATCGTGCTATTCATCACCATATAAGCTGTTAATAATAGATGTTTTTAATCTTTATATGCTTATTTAATAAATTGATATTTATACTGATTAGCACGACCAACTAAACCAAAGGAAATGTAATGAGTTTAATTAACGAAACCCATGATATAAATTTAACAAGCTGGGTAGCCTCTGCAAACGTTGCAGATTGCGACTTCCCTATTCAAAATCTACCTTTTGCTGAAGTTCGTCGTAAAAATAGCAACGAAGCTTTTCGTGGCGCTGTCGCTATTGGCGATCAGGTTATCGATTTAGCAAAACTAAATGAACTCGCTATTTTTAGTGGTGATGCGCAAACAGCCATTGCTGCTGCAAGTAACACAACATTAAATGAATTTATGAGCCTTGGGCAGCAATATTGGTCAGCACTGCGTTTAGCATTATCTAAAGCGCTGCGTGAAGGCTCTGAGCATCAGACTAAATTAAGCGAAGCGCTTATTGCACAGGCTGATATTGAGTTTGCATTGCCGTGTCGCATTGGTGATTACACCGACTTTTACACCTCTATTTACCATGCAACTGCTGTGGGTAGCTTGTTTCGCCCAGACAACCCACTACTACCTAACTATAAATGGGTACCTATTGGTTATCATGGTCGCTCATCATCTATTGGTGTATCGGGCCAACAATTTCATCGCCCTAAAGGCCAAACCAAAGCGCCAGATGCTGAAGTACCATCGTTTGGCCCGTGTAAACGCCTTGATTATGAACTAGAAGTAGGTATTTACTTAGGTAAAGGTAACGCGTTAGGTGATGCTATAGCGATTGAAAATGCTGAAAACCATGTATTTGGCTTTTGTGTCTTTAACGATTGGTCAGCACGTGATTTACAAGCGTGGGAATATCAGCCGTTAGGGCCGTTTTTAGCTAAAAACTTTGCATCAACGGTATCTCCTTGGATAGTGACAACTGAAGCGCTAGCACCATTTAGAACAAGCTGGACACGAGATGAAAACGATCCACAACCATTGGATTATTTAGAATCTAAAGCGAACCGTGAACAAGGCGCGTTTGATATTCAAATGGATGTAAAAATTCAAACTCAGCAAATGCGTGATGAAGGTCATACACCAACGCGTGTATCAACCTCAAGCTTTAAGCACTCATACTGGACAGTTGCGCAAATGGTAACGCACCATACTGTGAATGGTTGTAACTTTATGCCAGGTGATATGCTGGGCTCGGGTACGCAATCTGGCCCAACCCATGAAGAAGCGGGTTCGTTACTTGAGCTTTCTCGTGGTGGTAAAGAAAAAATCACGCTGAGCAATGGCCAACAACGTAGCTTTTTAGAAGACGGCGATAACGTTATTATGCGTGGCTGGTGTGAAAAAGAAGGTTACGCACGCATTGGTTTTGGCTGTGTAGAGAGTACTGTACTCGCTGCAAAATAATTTAAAGAATAAATTTTTTTGCTAAAAAGGATGGCATTTATTGCCGTCCCTTTTTATTAATTCAGTCATAGTTACAATTTTTTCTAGCTTTTTAAACTCAAATTGCTATCTTAGCTTGGTTAATAGCCAGTATTTATGTGTCATGCCTATATTTATAAAGTCTTTTTTTGAACAGTTTTTTCCCTCTCGTCAACTACTTATTCGCCAAAATGGTGAAGTTAAGCATGTAGTTTTGGCGCCTTGGCTGCAAGTTTTTATCGTATTACTTGTATTAGTTACTCTTAGTTGGGTAAGTATTTCGAGCTTTCGGGTTTACTCACAAACTACAAAAATATCAGATATTGAGCAAACTCAACTCGATGAGCAAAAACAATGGCAACAGCAAGTCAGCGAGCAAAAAACACGCCATGACGAACAAATAGCACAATTAGCTGAGCTTGAACAAAAACAAGCTTTACTCCAAAGCATGATCGAATCTCTTCCTGCTTCTCTTAGTAAAGATGTTATAAAGCTGGGTGACGAACTTGAATCTCCTATTGAAGAAGAGCAAAGCGAGTTTCATGAACCTTTAGTCGATGACAGCGCTCAAAGTAAACAGGTGCAAAATACGCTCCCTAGTACATTCGCTGCTCGCTATGCACAGCTAAATCAATACTACGAGCAAAATTTTTTATCGCTTGAAAGTCAAATTACCCAACGTCATAACGCCATTTTAGCCATGCTTAAAGGTGCAGGGCTAGAGTCTGCATTAGCGCAACATTTAGCATTAAGCGAGCAAACAACCGCTCAAGGTGGTCCGTTAGATGTATTCGATGAAGCAAAAATTCCTGGCACATTTTTAGCTATTGCCGATAAATTATTACTACTAAATAATTTAGAAAACTTTTTAAATGAACTGCCTAATACCTTACCGCTGCCAGCTGCAAAGTATTATATTTCTAGCAACTTTGGATTGCGAAAAGATCCAATGAACAGTCGCCGCGCCTTTCATAAGGGCGTTGATTTAGCCGGCTGGCATAAAACTGAAATATTTGCTCCTGCCGACGGTACTGTACTGCGCGCTGGGCGCAATGGCGGTTATGGTAACTTTATAGAACTTGAACATAAAAATGGCTTAGTCACTCGCTTTGGTCATTTAAATAAAGTTAAAGTAAAAAAAGGCCAAGCAGTCACTAAGCACGATGTAATAGGCTTAATGGGCAGCACCGGCAGAAGTACCAGCACTCACTTACATTATGAAGTGCTTATTGATGGCAAGCATGTCAATCCTCTTAAAATAACAAAGGCGCTCTCTCGTGTTTGGTAAAAAAAAGCAAGTAACAAATAACGCTTCATTAAAACGCGTTAATCACGCTCCTTCTATTATTTCAGAAGATATGCGCCTTACCGGGTCAATAATAAGCCAAGGTGAAGTGCAACTTGATGGCCGCATTGATGGCGACATTAAAGCTACTCATTTAGTAATTGGCACTACAGGCGTAGTTGAGGGTATTGTTGAAGCGACAAGCGTGATTGTTAAGGGCAAAATAATTGGTTCATTAAATGCCAGTGAAGTTAACATTAAAAATAACGCTCATGTGCATGGTGATATTTTTCACGATACGCTTAGTATAGAAGCTGGTGCAATTATTGAAGGTAATTTAAAACAGCGCTTTGAAAAAGAAAACTTAACACTCATTAATGATGAGTCAAAGCCGGTGAGCGATGTAAAACCATTAATTAACGAGGACGATATCGGCTTGTCATTCGTAAATAAACAAGCCCCTAATAAAAGCTAGTTACTTTTTAGCTGTAATGTACATAGTAATATCTGCAGTGAATACTAGTTCATTGCGGGTATTATATAATTTTACTGGCACCACTAAGTCTTCTTTATCTAGCCACTGGTGCGGTAAATCAATCTCTGCAATAGCGGTTACATCGGTATCTACTTTAGCTAAATACCGTACCGTCATACCTTTTGGGATCCAACGGTGAGTTTTAACCGGTACCGTGGCATCCACCATCACTCCAGCACATAACTCGGCCAAATTACACTGCGCTATTGCATGTATTGTACCTATGTGATTATGAACCCTACGCCGGTTTTTAACCCGCGCACTACAATGTCCTGCTTTTAAATTAAGTATGTAAGGCTTCATCGAGCCAAAGTATGGCGCTTTAAAACAGACTATTTTAGTAAATAGCCAGTGCCCAAAGGGTAGCTTTTTAACAATGCGCCATGCTGTTAAAACTGAAGATTTATTGCTCATTATTATTTTCCATCGTTTATTCTTTTGTAAAAGTAACACATCAGACCAGTTTGAGGTAGTGTCTTTAAAAGTCCCTTTTAGCTATTTAACCTTAACTTTGGTGAAGAGATTTACTAACGTATTGAATCATAGTTATATTTAAATTTATTTTTTCTAACCAGTGATTTTCAGTGACAATAAGGCGAATTTACGCGTCAACTGCTGATCTATTGCAAGTAAATTCAGCGCAGTTAGCGCTGAAAATATCTGCTTGAGATAAATTTATTACCCAGAGTTCATGTTATTTAAATTAAAAAATATCAATGTCGACGATACTAAGGGTCATAAGCCCTTTCTTTTTTATTAGTCCCCCCCTAAAATACGCGACAAAAGGAGAACTAATGCAAACACAGCCCGCTAAACCAAACTTAACTTTATTACTTATATTAGCGTTACTCGTTATTTTTTGCCCTATGGCTATTGATATTTACCTACCTGCATTTCCAACTATTGCTGATCAATTTGCTGTTTCAGAGCAGCAAGTACAACAAAGTGTTGCTATTTTTATGCTCACTGTAGGCTTAGGGCAATTAATTGCAGGCCCCCTTGCTGATAAGTTTGGTCGTAAACCGGTCGCTGTCATTGGTATTAGCCTGTATGCGGGCTCTGCCTTGTTAGCCTATTATGCTCCTTCATTTAATATATTGCTGCTCGCGCGTGCTTTACAAGGATTAGGAGCATGTGCCACTTTTGTGGTTGCTTTTGCCATAGTACGTGATAAATACGGTGCACAGCGAAGTGGGCAAATGATCACTTATTTAAATGGTATTATTTGTTTTATTCCAGCATTAGCGCCCATTTTAGGGGCATGGTTAACCGTGCAGTTTGGCTGGCGGATGAATTTTTTATTTTTAACTTTTTTTGCTATTTTTGGCTTAGTTATAACCTTATTATTTTTTAAAGAAACACGCCCAGCAGACAGCTACTATCAAGGCCATATTTTAGATTTACGCCGTTTTATGCCCATTATTAGCACTCCTATATTTTTATTTAATAGCTTACTTTGTATGGTCGCAATGTCGGCAATACTGGTGTACGTAACACTTGCGCCGGGTTGGTTAATTACTCACTTAGGCGGTACAGTTGCTGACTTTACTTTTTGGTTTACACTCAATGCGGTATGTAGCATTGTGGCGAGTTTTATAGCGCCTATGTATATTAAAAATAATAGCCAGCGTGCTTTGCGTCTTGGGGTTGGTTTATTGATTTTTTCGGGGTTATTAATGCTTGCGCTTAGCACCATACAAACCGCGCTGGCACTTATGTTACCTATGCTTATTGCTGCACTTGGTTTTGCTTTAAGTTTAGGCTCTGCAGCTGGTATGGCACTTTCTCGCTTTGCAAAACAAGCCGGAACCGCTTCAGCGCTACTTGGCGCAATGCAAATGAGTGGTGCGAGTATATTAGTGTTTGCAACACAGTTTTTAGGGTTAACTACACCATGGCTAATAGCCTTTCATTTACTATTGTTACTTCCTCTTTGGCTTATTTTAATAAGTAAAAAAGGACATGCTTTACACCCAACTCAAGGCTGATCATGATAAACCCTGATTTTTTAGTTTCTTTTTTACTGGCTAGCTTTTTAATTGCGGTGGCCCCAGGGCCTTCTAATGCCTTTTTAATGGCACAAACCTTTGCTAATGGCCGTACGGCAGGAATGCAAAGTGCGTTTGGTTTTGCCCTCGGTGGAGTAGTACATACATTTTTTGCTGTTGTTGGCTTAACCGCCATACTTAAAGCCTCTGAGGTAGCTTATAGTGCAGTGCAATATGCAGGCGCTGCTTATTTGTGCTACTTAGGGATAATGATGCTTAAAAGCACTTTTATAAAAGAGCCTATTGAGCAATCAGACAAACCACATATAACTACGAAGAAAAGTAAAAATGTAATGTTTCAAGCCATGATGACCGAAGTACTTAACCCTAAAGTAGCATTATTTTTTATCGCGTTTATTCCACAATTTGTTGATCCAGCACTTTCTTCGGCTACTTTTCAGCTCGCCTTTTTTGGTTTGCTGTATCCGCTTTTTGCTTTTCCGATTGATTGCGCTTATATTTATTTTGGCGATAAAATTGCGCGCTTTTTTAGAGATAACCCAAATAGCCAAACTTGGATAGATAGGATCACCGGCATTGTTTTCATTGCCCTTGCTATTAACTTATTACTTTAACAATAAAAAGAATTTTTTATGGACCAAAAAATACAATCGCTACCGGCTAAAAAAAATATTGCACTAGTAGCGCACGATGGTAAAAAAGCGGCTTTAAAATTATGGTGTATAAAACACCTAAACGCACTGAGCGAGCATACATTATATGCCACAGGCACCACAGGGCATTTAATCAATAAAACCACAGGGCTAGATGTAATTCAATTGCTTAGCGGCCCAATGGGTGGCGATCAGCAATTAGGGGCTAAAATTGCTGAGCATGAAATACATATGCTGGTGTTTTTTTGGGACCCGCTGGCATCGCAACCCCACGACCCAGATGTAAAAGCACTACTACGCTTAGCGGCAGTGTGGAACATACCAGTAGCCTGTAATGAAGTAAGTGCTGACATGCTCCTAAGCTCGCCATTAATGAATGTTGAGCTTGAACGCACCTTGCCAGATTACGAAAAGTATTTAGCAACCCGACAAATAGATATTTAATATTTAATGGCTTAGCTGTAAAGCATGCTAGCCCATTTAGTTAAGCCGGCGGTTACACTACCAAAGTGATCGCCATTAACCATTTTAATATCACCTAAATGTTGGCTAAGCGCCGCTTTAATAAGAGGCGACTGTGCACTTCCACCGGTTAAATAAATAACATCGGGCGTAGTATCTGCATCATTTATAGCTTGCTTCGCTAAAGTGACTATTTGGCTAATGCTATCATCTACCGCTAATGCTAAATCACTGACTGAAACATCTTTACTTAATGACGCATCTAAAAAGCTAAGATCGCAGTTATAATTAGTGGCTGAAGTTAATGCTATTTTAGCAGCCTCAGCTTGTTGTACTAATTGATGCCCTTGCCTATTTTGCTGCAAATGTATTAATCGTTTAAATAGCTCTGGCGCGCTTACATCACGCAATTGTGCGCTAAGTTCTCTATAATGGTTAGCACTATAAAATTGGCTTTGTAAGTTTACATCGTTAATTTTACAGGCTTGCCAAAAAGCTTGATTAGGCAAAGGTAGCCCTGATTTAAACGTACTGCCTAAGCCTAAAAGCGGCATCAAGCCATAGTAACTTAAAGCTATGTCTAAATCGTTTCCACCAATACGCTTACCGCTGTGAGCTAAAAAGTCAGCGTCACGGTCACTTTTATCCCGAAAGCTTGGCCCCATTTGCACAAACGAGCAATCGCTGGTACCGCCACCAATATCAATAACCAGTACTTTTTGGTTTTGTGTTAAGTTGCTCTCGTAATCAATACCGGCCGCCAGTGGCTCGTATAAAAATGCGACTTCTTTAAAGCCGGCACGTTTTGCAGCGCGCTCTAAAATACCAATTGCTTGCTGATTTGACTCCTCACCGCCTACCGCCTGAAAGTTAACCGGACGACCAATAACGGTTTGGGTTAACGTTTTGCTTAGTGATTGCTCAGCACGTTGTTTTATTTTTAAAATCATTGCGGTGGCAATGTCTTCAAAAAAGTTAATTTGTCCTTGTTTTAAACCTGTAGCGCCAAAAAATGATTTTGGTGATTTAACAAAATAACCCTCTTCAGGAAATTGCACATACTCGCTAATTGCTTCGCGACCAACAAATAAGGTTTCGTCTGTGGGGTGTAAATCTAAGTCAGATTTAATTCGTGGTAATGAATTTAGCAATGCTTGGCGCTGGGTTTTAAACGCAAGCTCATCGCTGCTACCTTGTAAATGCTTGGCAACATAGTCAACTACCAACGCACTATGGTGGGTATAAAGTGTTGAAGGTAGGTAATGTTTTCCTTGCTCTAACGGCACTAATTGAACGTTACCCTCGTTCATTACACCCATAGCACAATTAGAACTACCATAATCAAAACCAACAAACATATATCACCATACATCACTAAAAAGGCCGCGCAATTTAGCATACCTAGCAATAAATATATACTCATATAGGGCTGAATAACTGTTAGAGTGACTCTCTCACGCGTAAAAAACTAGCAAAACGAGGTAAGCCATTTTTTGTTAAACCATGGAATCGATAAGTAATGGTGCTACCCAATGCTGGCGGGCTTTCGCGCTCGGCATCGCTAAATCCGGTGCCAATTGAAAACAGTTGCCCTTGCGCTGTTTTTACTCTTAACGCTCCTAACATGCCTTGGTATTTACCTTTACCCGGTAGGTATGCAATCACTATTGCTTCAGCATCTAAGTAGGGCTTTAATTTTAATAGCGCATCGCTGCGCCCATCGGCATGTTTTGCGCTTGCTAAATGCAGCATAACGCCTTCGCCACCTTGCGCTGTTATATTTTTAAAATAGTTAGTTAATAATTGGTTATTAGTAAACTGATGCTGCTTTATAGCTTTTATATGAGGTGAATTTAAACCAGCAACAAGGTGGCTGTAATTGCTGTAGCGCTGGCTAAAAGGCACGTTTGCATCAGGCATATCAAATACTTGATACGTAATACTTTGCCAATCATGATTATTGGGAGTTTTAGTGCGCACAATGCCACTGAGCACCGCAAAGTGCTGATATTTAGTCCACAGTTCACCATCAAGCCATACTTTAGGTAAGGGTGCTGTAAACCATTCAGGCGCGTTTATTACATTACCTTGTCGGGTAACAAACTGTTTGCCTGTCCAAATAGCCCTTACACCATCAAACTTTTCACTAACTAAATAGTTACTTACATCGCTGTGCTTAGTTTCATCATACACTTTAGCAAGCAGCACCTTGGGCAATGTTGCATTCACAATAGAGCTAAAAAGTACTGCTGTGATTAAAGTAATTAATTTTATATAAAACATCAGCGCGTCCAAGCAAGGTAATGTGGCTTAAACTATAGTTGAGATTGCAGCCATTGCCAAAACTCTTGCAGATCATCCATACGGTAACTGGCTTGGCTAAAGTCATGGTTTTGCGTATGGCTATTAGCAATCGCCACAACACTTACAGCGGCGTTGTTTGCTGCAGTTACTCCGGTAAAGGTATCTTCTACTGCAATGGCATCTTTAGCAGCTACATTTATCTGCTTGAGTGCTAATAAGTAAGGATCTCCGGCTGGCTTTGGATTAATAACATCATCTTTAGTGACTACTGCGTCAAATAGATCATAAAAGCCAAGCCCTTTTAATATTGGTTCTGCTTCGTGGCGAGCGCTGCCTGTTACTAACGCCATTTTTAAGCCGCTGCTTTTAACCGCTATTAATGCTTGTTCTGCAAAAGGCATTAGTGCTGGTAAATTGGTTTTTACATATTGTGCAAATAAACGGTATTTTTCATCGGCTAAATAGTCACTGCTAACCGATAAGTTATGCTGTTGCTTTATTTCACTTGCAGCTTCGAGCGTTGGCCGCCCCGAAAAACGCTGACAAAACTCACCCTCTTCGTAGTTTACATTAAATGGCGCAAGTACCTGGCTCCAACATGCAAAGTGCATGCTTTCAGAATCGACTAACGTGCCATCCATATCAAATAATACTGCTTTTAAAGTCATTTTTATTCCTTATCACAGCGCTAAAAAAGACGCCTAAGCGCCTTTAATATGTTTATAAATTACTCCGTTAAACCCGCCGGTGGCTCACCAGTGGCCTCTTCACCTGTTTCAACATCAACCAACTCATAACCACGCGCTTTACGCGCCACTTTTAAAACAGGTTTTTCAAACGCTGTTTTTAATCGCTCAGAATCAGCTTTTAATTCATCAAGCGATGTACCAAAAGGAGCAGCTCCGGTTTCAGACCAATTAGTTACTTTACCATTAAGGTTATATTCTACTTCATGTATTTGATACTGCGCTGCTTCATCTTTTGTGGCTTCACAAAAAATCACTCGGTAGTTCCAAAATCCAGCCATTTTTCATCTCTTTATTTTGCAAATCAATTAACGCTACTTTAGCAGTAATATTAATGAATATAAACGAAAAAGCCCGCTATAAAAGCGGGCTCTGTAGTATTTTTACTATTAGTGTTTAAGCTTAAAAGAAGTTAACTTTAAACTCTACACCAACGTAACGCTCTTCATTAACCATTACAGTATTATTGTTGAAGTCTACGCCACCAATAGATTGTTGCTCGTCAAATAAGTTACGCACAAATGCTGACACTTGGTATTCATAGTCACCATCTGCCCATGCGTAACCGGCACGTAAGCCAGTTTCAACAAGCGGCTTACCTTCAAACTCAACTGATTCATATAAGAAAAAGTTAATTTTGCTACGATAAGAAACATCGCCATAAGCAAAGAATTCACCATCAGCTAGCTCTTTGGTATAACGTAATGTGAAGTTAGAAATCCACTCTGGAGCATGCGGTAAGCTGTTACCATTTAACACAGCAAGACCTGAACCATTGATAGGGTCAGTTACCGTACATTGTGCACACACAGCTACAGCTAAATCGTTATCTTTAAGCTCAGTTTTGTTATAACTTAAGTTGAATGTAGCATTTAGTTCATCACTTAACACCCACTCAGAATCTAGCTCAAAACCATAACCTGTGGTTTTATCAACATTTAACAAACGGTTAAAGTTAGCGCCACCACCTACAGCTGTTAACTGTTGGTCATTCATTGTGTAGTAAAAAACAGTGGCGTTAACACGGCCTTGACCGTCTAGTACGTCTGATTTAATACCTGTTTCGTATGAAGTTACTGTTTCTGATTTAGCTGTGGTTACTTCATCACCAAATAAAATACGCCCTTGTAAGCTAGGTGCACGGAAGCTATTAGCAATACGTGTGTACCAGTTTACGTCATCATTTACTTTATAGCTTGTTGAAATATCCCAGCTAATATGGTCATCACTTACATTGATGAGTCCACTAGATAGCGGACCAGCACCAATTGGGCTTTGAGTACGGTTTGCAGAAAATTCTTTTTCATCGTCTGAATAACGCAGACCTGCAGTTACTTTTAAATCATCGCTAATCGTGTAATCAACTGAGCCAAATACCGCCCATGCTTTTGTATCTTGTTGCTGTATTACATAACCGGTTTGATTACCTGCAGGTGATGAAAACGTATCATAGCTGAAATTTTCAATTGTCAGCGCTTCATCAAAGTAAAACACACCTACTTGGTAGTTTATATCGCCAGCAAAGTTGCTTGATAAGCGTAACTCTTGGGTATACTGATCATGATCTGGAATACCATCAGCACTTTCTGCTGAGCTAAAACCTGTCTCATAAGCGCCGTCAATGTCTGCACGAGAATATATTTCTGCACTTTCCCACGCCGAAATAGAGGTTAATGTGTGATTATTAAAATCCCACTCAAGCTTTAAGCTCGCACCTTCTGACTCAACTTGCTGCGTCGCACGTGATGCCGCATCGTGGTAAACCACGTCATTTTCAAAGCCATCAACTAAATCGTTAGTACCTGGCTTGATAGAATTACCAAAGAAGGCAATTGGTTTACCGTCCATATCACGCACGTGGTAGTTAAATAAACCAGTGAAGTCATCGCCTTCGTATAAAAACTGAATACGGGCTGCTTTATCTGTGTAGCCGCCTAGCGCGTCTTTTTGTTCAAACCCTGGAGCACGACTATCAATGTAATCGTCTTTATCTTGCCACAGTACTGATACACGCGTTGATAAACGGTCAGTTAAACCACCGCCTACCGCACCTTCAAAATCTACAGCGCCACGGCTACCGTAAGATACCGAGCCGTAACCTTCAAATTCTTGGCTTGGTTTTACTGAATCAAATTTAACAAGGCCCGCAGGCGTGTTACGCCCAAACAAAGTACCTTGTGGTCCACGTAGTACTTCTACACGTGAAACGTCAAATACTGGAAAGCCTTTTAAAATAGCGTTTTCTTGTACTACTTCATCTACAACCAATGATACCGGTTGTGATGCGTTTAAATCGAAATCTGTATTACCTAAACCACGTACATAAAAGCGTGGGAATGAACGACCAAATGAAGACTCAATTGATAAACTTGGGATTTTCGCATTCATAAAACGAATATCCATACCAGCAGAGCTGTAAGCATCCAAGCTATCGCCTTGCAGTGCAGAAACAGCTACTGGTACTTCTTGTGCATTTTCTACACGTTTACGAGCAGTAACTTGAATAACTTCTAATTGATTTTTCTTTACCGCTGGCGCTTGCTCAGCAGCAATAGTAGAAAATGAAGTGCCTGCTACGGCAGAGAGTAACGCTGCATTTACTAGGGTTGCTAACGTAGATCTTTTCATTGCTTTCATGTCGGGGATTAACCTTTTTAGTGCACTCTTGTTCAACGGTTGATGTGTTGCGCCACTTACAATAGCGGACTCAGGCAATTTTTCGCGATACGCTACGCGGACCTCTTTCTCGAGAGTGCAAAACGAATTAAAGAGGCTGAATGAGTGGTTAATATTATAACACCCTGACGCTCTTTTACTGCATAAAAGAAACATAAAAAAAACAATTTGTGCAAAAAATACATCTCTTAAAATAATTAAAAATAAACCCTTTAAAAAACAAAAATAGCGGACATTTGACCTGTTTCAAATTAAAGTTATGCTATATAGACTTGATATTAAACTTGTTTGACCCTGCTAATAACAATAGCTACCTTATCTGGGCGCTCATACTATTTACTTAAGGATTAAAATGAATCTTACGAATACACTCACCAAAAACTGGTCGTTACTTTTACTTCGTGGTGTTATAGCCATACTGTTTGGTTTAATAACCTGGTTTGCACCTGAGGCGTCGTTGCAAGTTATGTTATTAGTTTTTGCTGGCTACTTTTTATTTGATGGCATATTAAGAGTTTGGGTTGCCATAACATCAAAAAAATCAAATCCCTTTTGGATGCTATTATTAATTGGTGGCTTACTGAGTATTATTGCCGCTTTTGTCACTTTACTTGCACCAAACCTTACCGCCTTATTGTTACTTTATTATGTTGCTGCGTGGGCGATTGCAATTGGTGTAGTAGAAATATTTTTAGCCCAAAAGTTACGTAATGAAATTAGTAACGAATGGATTTTAATTATTAGTGGTTTTATTTCTATAATATTTGGACTGTACTTAGTATTTAACCCAGGTTCAGGCATTTTAACCTTGCTTTGGTTAGTTGCTGCATACGCTATAGTATTTGGCGCGCTTATAGTTGGTTTAGCGCTTAAATTAAAAAAATTAAATCAAAGCCGCTAATTCAGTTGGCTTAGCACCAAAATGCTAAGCCACTTTTCTTTATATTTAATGGGTGCTAATTACAGTGGCGTATTGAATTTTTTATCATCAATATGAATAATACGTTGTGGTAAGGCAATTTTAATATTATTTAACTTAAACTGCTTATAAAGACTAAAACGAATATCGCTGCGAACTTGGCGCAACATCGTTTCAGACTCTGCATACACCCAAAAATAAGCACTAAACATCATCGCGCTTTCAGCAAAGTCATCTAACAACACCGCTTTTGGTAAGGTGGGTAATATTGCCGGATGATCTGCAAGCACTTGTTGCATCAGTTTTTCAACCAATTCAACATCTGAGCCATACATTACACCCACATTAACCGAGGTACGTGCATTACGATCAATTAGCGTCCAATTAGTTACTGTGTTTTCTAATAATTGGCTGTTTGGTACTAGCATATGTACGCCATCGTTACGGCGAATACGGGTTGAGCGAGTGTTTATCGTTTCAACTACGCCCTTAGCATTGCCCACCTCTAAAAAGTCACCAATACGAATTGGTCGCTCCCACATTAATATCCAGCCACTAATAAAGTTATTAATGATATTTTGCGCACCAAAACCAACACCTATCGCAATAGCACCCGATACAAAAGCAAAAGCGGTAAGCGGTATATTTAACACCTCTAAAGAAGTGAAAATTAAAATTGCGATACTTAAAATAAAATAAATTCGCGTAAACAATAGCACCGCATCAGGGTTCATTTTACGTTTAAGTAATGATTTTTTTATTAACTTACCAATACGAGTAACCACAAACCACATAGTAAATAATATCAATGGGATCTGAATTACTTTTACCACTGTAATTTGCACATCGTTGTAACTAAAAAGTACAAAAGCAAGCATTTGATTTAATTGTTCTAGTGTCATTTATTATCCAAATAAGTAAGAAGATACCGCTCTATAAACGTGTGTCTAAAATAAAAGTAAAACTGGTTCAGGGTTCGCTAAGTTTAGCACGTCATAATATTAGGGGAATAAAATCAATTTATACAATCAACTAACCTTTTATGGTACTTAGTGCTATATAAATAGTGTACTTGCACTGGAGATAACATTATGACGCAACTAACTTTAGCTCAAAAACTAGCAACCTTGCAGCCGCAGGTTGACCTTAATTTATTTGAAACTAGCCTCGAATACCGTAATAAAATTTTATCTTTACTCGCTCAACAAGAACAAGCACTGGCAACTATTAATCAAGAATTTGGCCAACAGCAACCGGTAAACTTTAGCTCTGATAAAAAATTTGTACTAGGTTACAATTAAAATTTGGATACTTTTTTTGCTTATTTACTTAACTAAGTAGCTCAAACGTTTATATTTAGAGCTACTTTTACCCACCTTTTCCTCTATTATTCGCTAATTTGCGTTTAAATCCCGCTTAATACCGATAAACATGATTGTATATAACTCTAAATTTGATAAGTTAACTGTGTTTTTCGACTCGCACAGCCTATTTCGGCTAATATTTTTATGGAGTTACTATGCGTAAAACATTGATCGCCACTACTATTGCTAGTGTTTTAGTATTATCTGCCTGTACATCAAACGATTCAAACAACATGGCAAAAGAGAGCGCTACACAAGTGCAAAACATTAACGCAAACAATGTATTGTTCAAATCAAGCCCATTACAATATATGGCACCAGAATTTAATAAGTTCTCTACTAAAGATTACGAAGCTGCTTTCGATGCCGGTATTGCTCAGCATAAAGCACAAGTATTAGCAATTGCTAACAACCCTGCCCCAGCTACATTTAAAAATACGTTAGTTGAAATGGAGCTGTCGGGTGAGTTATTAAATCGCGTATCTACTGCATTTTATAACTTATCAGGATTAATTTCTGACAGTGAATATCAACGTATCGATGAGAAAATGGCGCCTGTACTTTCAGCGCACTCAGACGATATTTACTTAAATGGCGCATTATTTAAACGCGTACAAACTATTTACGACAATAAAAGCAAACTAAATGCAGAAGATCAGCGTCTTGTTGATTTTTACTACAAACAGTTTGTTAAAGCCGGTGCCAAATTAAACGACGCTGAAAAAGCAAAAATGCGTGAAATTAACTCTGAGCTTGCTAAGCTTTCAACGGCATTTTCGCAAAACGTTTTAAAATCGTTTAAAGAAGATGTAATTGTTGTTACCGATAAAAGTAAATTAGCCGGTCTTTCTGAAGGCGAAATTGCAAGCCTAGCCGATGCAGCTAAAAAAGCAGGCAAAACCGGTTACATGATCACTTTAGTAAACACCACGCAGCAGCCAATTTTAAGTAGCCTAGAAAACCGCGACTTACGCGAGCAAGTGTTTACAGCTTCAACTAAGCGTGCGGCTAAAACTAACGGCCCTATTATTATTAAAGAAACCAACCTTCGCGCTCAAAAAGCAGAGCTTTTAGGCTATAAAGATTGGGCTTCTTATGTAATGACTTCGCGTATGGCGCGAACCACTGAAAATGTTTACGGCATTTTAGATGACCTTGCACCTAAAGCAGTTGAAAAAGCAAAAATTGAAGCTGCAGCAATTCAAAAAGTAATTAACGATTCTGGCGAAAGTTTTGAACTTAAACCGTGGGATTGGGCTTTTTACGCTGAAAAAGTACGTGCTGAAAAGTACAACCTAGACCCAGCCCTAGTTAAACCTTACTTTGAATTACAATCGGTAATTCATAATGGTTTATTCTTCGCTATGGAAAAACTATACGGTATTACTTTTAAAGAACGTAAAGATCTGCCGGTTTACCACGAAGATGTAACTACCTTTGAAGTATTTAATGCTGATGGCAGTGCAATTGGTTTATTTTACATGGACCCATACGCACGTGAAGGTAAGCGTGGCGGTGCTTGGATGAGTGCATACGTAGGACAAAGTGGTTTAAAAAATACTAAACCTGTTATCTACAACGCGCAAAACATTCCAAAACCAGCAGCAGGTCAGCCTACATTATTAACGTTTGACGAAGTATCTACTTTGTTCCATGAGTTTGGTCATGCGGCGCATGGTTTATTCTCAGATGTTAAGTACCCAAGTCTAGCGGGCACAGCAACAGCGCGTGACTTTGTTGAGTTTCCTTCTCAAGCAAATGAAGATTGGATGATTGAACCGACTGTATTAGCTAACTACGCTAAGCACTACAAAACTGGTGAGCCAATTCCACAAGACTTGCTTAACAAAATGTTAGAATCACAAAAATTCAACCAAGGCTTTGGTACTACTGAGTACTTAGCTGCGGCATTGCTTGATATGGAATGGCATTCATTTGGTTCTGATAAAAAAATAGCTGATGTAGAAGAGTTTGAGCAAAGCGCGCTAGAAAAACATGGTATTGCTTACTACCCTGTACCACCGCGTTATAAATCAAACTACTTTAGCCACACTTTTGCCGGTGGTTACTCTGCAGGTTACTACGCGTACCTTTGGACTGAAGTATTTGCAGCCGACGCCTTTGCCCATATGGAAAACAACGGTGGCTTAACGCGCAAAAATGGCGATAAGTTCCGTAAAGAAATCCTATCTAAAGGCAATAGCCGCGACTTAATGCAAAGCTACATTGAATTTAGAGGTCAAAAACCAACTACCGACGCACTTCTTAAGCGCCGTGGTTTAGTAGACTAATTAGTTAACTAATTAACACCTTTTAAAGAGCCCGCTTGCGGGCTCTTTTATTGCCATTAACTTAACCCACTTTTATAACCTTTTAACTCAAAGAAAATACCACTTTAAACAACTATGTTAATCTGAATAAAAAATTCAGGTGCCGCTATGAAACTCATATTAATACTCCCCATCACGCTTATTTTAGCTGCTTGTAACCAAGTGACTCAAAAACAACAAGCCGACATTATTATTAACCACGCCAATGTAATTAATATGATGACAGGGCAAATTACGGCTAATCAATCCATTGTTATCAAAAACTCTACTATTGTAGCCCGCGGCGGCAATGAGCTAAATTTACGTTACAGCGCTACGAGTCAAATTGATGCCAGTGGTCAATATGTAATGCCTGGGCTTTGGGATATGCATGTACACTTTGGCGGCGGTGAGCAACTAATAACAGAAAACAAACAGTTACTGCCGTTATATTTAGCCTATGGCATAACCACAGTGCGCGATGCAGCCGCTGATTTAAGTGAATCGGTATTACAATGGCGCGAGCAAATTAATCAAGGCACATTAATAGGCCCTACTATTTATACCTCAGGGCCAAAGCTAGAAGGTAAAGACTCAATTTGGCCTGGCGACTTAGAAGTAGAAACCAGCGCAGAAATGCACGCCGCCATTGATAAACTTGAGGCCATGAATGTCGATTTTATTAAAATTACCGACAGCGCTTTAACGCCACAGTTATACTTACAAGCAGTAAAAGAAGTTAAAAAGCGCGGTTATCAAATTTCGGGGCATATTCCTTTTTCGCTTTCGGTAACCGATGTGTCAAACGCAGGGCTTGATGCGATTGAGCATATGACCTACATGTTAAAAGCCGCCGCCGATAACGAACAAGAAATTTCTGCTAAGGTAAAATCAGGTATACTGAGCTACTCCAGTGCGCTGCCAATTATTACTGAGCATGTTGACAAAGCCACAGCAATGAAAAAATATCGCGTACTCGCAAAAAATAATACCGCTGTTGTGCCTACCTTAATTGGCGGCCAAATTACGGCCTACATTGATGAAAACGACCATCAGCAAGACGAGTACCTAAATTATTTAGGCAAAGGATTAAAAGCCACCTACCAATGGCGAGTTGATCGCGCAAATAAAGATACCCCTGAGCAAATAACACAACGCAAAGAGCGCTTTATAAAAACGGCAAAATTACTCCCTTGGGTGCAGCAAGCTGGCGTATCAATTATTGCAGGTACCGACGCCGGTTTTTTAAATTCTTATATTTATCCGGGATTGTCGTTGCATCAAGAACTCGCTATTTTTAGTGATTATGGGCTTACCCCGTTACAAACACTACAAAGTGCCACAATAGCTGGGCCTAAATTTTTAGGAAAAACGCAGCAATTTACCAGTTTAGAGGTAGGTAAAGTGGCAGATATTATTATTTTAGCGCGCAATCCGTTAGTTGATATTCGTAACACGCAATCATTACAAGGCGTTATTAGCCATAACCGCTACTACAATAAAAAAGCGCTAGAGCATTTAAAACTACAAGCAAAGCAATTTGTAAGTTCACAATAGTTACTTTTTAGTCCACTTATTTATCAAGTGGACTATTACCCTTTTTTATTATCTAGGTTAAACTCGTTGTTTTATTTGGAGTTATAAAAACCATGGCTTACTTGTTTGCCGTCACCCTATTATGGGCGTTCTCGTTTAGCTTAATTGGTGTGTATTTAGCAGGCCAAGTTGATGCATGGTTTAGTGTGCTAATCCGCATTGCACTGGCTGCATTAATCTTTTTACCGTTTTTAAAGGTTAAACAGACTCCTAAACCATTGGCGTTAAAATTAATGCTTATTGGTGCAGTGCAACTTGGTGCTATGTACAGCTTTTACTATCACTCATTTTTATATTTAAGCGTGCCTGAAGTACTACTATTTACAGTGATGACCCCGCTTTATATCACCCTACTAAACGATGCTTTAGAAAAACACTTTAACCCTCGCTTTTTTATTGTTGCTATTATTGCCATTGGCGGCGCGGTAGCCATTAGGTATGAAGGCATAAGTAGCGACTTTTTGCTTGGCTTATTATTAGTCCAAGCGGCTAACCTGTGCTTTGCCATTGGCCAAGTGGCCTATAAACGCTTAATGAGTAACAGTACTCTTGAGCACAAATCGGTGTTCGGTTGGTTTTTTATCGGCGCTTTGTGCGTTGCTTTAGTGTGCTACCTGCTGTTTGGCAATACCGATAAACTACCGACAACCACAACTCAATGGAGCGTGCTTATTTATTTAGGAATCGTAGCGTCTGGGTTTGGTTATTTTGTTTGGAACAAAGGGGCTACCTTAGTAAATGTGGGGGCGCTGGCGGTAATGAATAACTTACTGATCCCTGCTGGTATTATTGTTAATGTGCTTATTTGGAACAGAGATGCCGATTTATTCAGGCTAGCTATTGGTGCTGGAATTATTTTAGCTGCATTATTGGTGAATCAATACTTTAATAAAAGTGCCATAAAATAGCGCTACACTTACATTATCTTAATAATTTAAAGTTGTTTTAAATGCTCGATAAAATAATTTTAGTCGCCTGTTTTATTTTTATAATTACTGGCTGTAGCAATACACTAATTAACAAACAAAATACTCAACTGGGTACGCGTCCTTATTATTTAATTAACGATATGGACGCTGGTGATTTAAAGGCACAATTAGAATCGTGTAGTGAAGGCCCTTTTTATCGCACCGACTTTTCAATTGGGCATCGCGGTGCGTCTATGCAGTACCCTGAGCACACTAAAGAAGCCTACACTGCTGCAGCAAGAATGGGCGCAGGTGTTGTAGAGTGCGATGTTACATTTACAAACGATAATGAGCTTGTATGTCGCCATTCACAATGCGACTTACACACCACAACCAATATTTTAGCCATTCCTGAATTAGCTGCTAAATGCAGCGAACCATTTATCCCCGCCGACGCTAAAAATGCAGTAACCGCCTCTGCAAAGTGCTGTACTAGCGACATTAGCTTGAGCGAGTTTTTAACGCTTAAAGGCAAAATGGATGGTGCAAACATGCAAGCAACTACTGCTAAGCAGTATATGCAGGGCACTCCCAATTGGCGCACCGACTTATACGCAACTAATGGCACATTAATGACGCATAAACAAAGTATTGCATTATTTAAAGCACTCGGGGTAAAAATGACTCCTGAGCTTAAATCACCAGAAGTTAGCATGCCTTTTAAAGGCATGACACAAGAGCAATACGCGCAAAAAATGTTAGATGAATACACTCAAATGGATATACCGGCGTCGCGAGTATACCCGCAATCATTTAATCTTGATGACGTAAAATATTGGATAAACAACAATCCTGATTTTGCTGATCAAAGTGTCTATCTTGACGGGCGCGATAGCGATGCTGGGTTCGATCCTAGTAATCCACAAACATGGCAACCTAGCATGGATGAACTGGTTGCTAATGGGGTGAAAATTTTAGCCCCACCTATTTGGATGATGTTAAAAATAGATAAAGAAAGCAATATTGTGCCATCACAATACGCAATTGCCGCTAAAGCTGCAGGCTTAGAGCTTATTGCATGGAGCCTTGAGCGATCAGGTCCACTTAACCAAGGTGGTGGCTATTATTATCAATCAATTGCTGATGTAATAAATAACGATGGCGACATGATGAAAGTAGTTGATGTACTTGCGCAAGATGTTGGCGTAATGGCTATATTTTCCGACTGGCCAGCAACCGTAAGCTACTACGCAAGTTGCAATAAAATGCCTGCTAGTCTTTAACTAGTCGTATATTTTATCGCGCTCAGTTACCATATAAATTTATATAACTGAGCGCAATTATGATCATCGAACAACATAACGCCGACTTGCCTACCCCTACAGGGTTAATGCGAACCACTATTTACCGCCCTCAAGCGCAAGGGTTGTTTCCTGCACTTATTTTTTACTCTGAAATTTTTCAGCAAACCGCCCCTATTGCCCGCAGCGCCGCTATTTTAGCAAGCCATGGCTTTGTAGTATTGGTACCTGAAGTATTTCATGAGTTAAATCCTATTGGCACTGTGCTCGCTTACGACGACGCAGGTAAAGACAAAGGTAATGCCGACAAATGGGCTAAACCTTTAGAGCATCACGATAGCGATACCCAAGCCATAATCGACTTTGTAAAACAACAAAACTATTGCACAGGTACGCTTGGTGTAATGGGTGTGTGTATTGGCGGGCATTTAGCATATAGAGCCGCATTAAATCCTGAGATTAAAGCCGCATTTTGTTTATACGCAACCGATATTCACAGCAATACATTACCAGCAAAAGCAGGTAATAATTCATTTGAACGTATGGCAGATATACAAGGCGAAATTCTCTTTATATGGGGTAAACAAGATCCACATGTGCCGCAAGAAGGCCGCACTAAAATTTATCAGCAATGCGTTAATACGGGTATAAATTACCAATGGCAAGAAGTAAACGCACAACATGCCTTTATGCGCGACGAAGGTGAGCGATACGACGCAGCGCTTGCAATAAGTATGTATCAACAAGCTGTGGCATTATTTAACCGCACTTTATAAATTAGATGTTTAAATTAATCCAAACGCTGGATAATAAATCTTTTAACCAGCGTTCATGTTAAATATTTTTTAGCATGCCTAAAGCAGTATGTTGTTTTACAAAGTAGGCTTTTAAATAATCTATAAATAGCCGCAATTTTTTAGAGCCTGCTGCGCCTGGCGGAAACACCCCATAAAGCTCAATATCTTTGCTTTTGTAATCGTCTAATATAATTTCTAGCAACCCTGCTTGCACTTTAGGCCACGCATCGTACAGCGGTATACGGCCTATGCCATGCCCGGCTTCAACAAAAGCAGTACGGGCAGCAGCGTTATTGGTACTTAAACCGCCTTGCATTGTAATGTCGTATTTTTTACCTTCTTTTGAAAGGGTTAACGTTTTACTGCCCAATTGATACACCACCCATTGATGCTGAGCTAACTCAACAGGGTTTTTAGGTTTGCCAAAATGAGCAAAGTAATCTGGCGAGCCACAAATACAGGTACTCATTGTTGTGAGTTTCGTTGCTTGTAAATTAGAGTCGCTTAGCGCCACCCCACGAATGGCAAAATCAAAACCATGCTTTATAATATCAACTACATCATCGCTAAGTTGTAGGTCTATGTTAATTTTGGGGTATTGGCGTTTAAAGCTATTAATAGCAGGCACTATTAATTGCATCCCTACATTTACCGGACAACTAATTTTGAGCAGCCCCTGAGGCTCACTTTTTATATTTTCTATTTGTTGATTTGCCGCATTGGCTTGCTCAGTAATTATTCTGCAGCGCTCGTAATACGCCACTCCCGCCTCTGTTAATGCCATAGTGCGTGTTGAGCGATTTAGTAGGGTAATTTCAAGTTGGGTTTCTAATTTTTTTAAATGGTAACTTGCCACCGCACGCGTTAAACCTAAATGCTTAGCCGCAGCGGTTAAACTACCCTGCTCTACAATTTGTGCAAACACCACCATACTTTTTAACTGCTCAAACGACACTTTCATAACATCTCCTAAATCCACTGTATTATTGTATCAATTATTAAATCAATAAAGTTAAATTTATCATCGTTGTTTAAAGTATTATTAGTGCATATAGTAGTTGGTAGCAAAGTTAACTAATTTAAATCATCAAAAGGAATATTCTAATGGCTAAAAAAATACTTATGGTTTTAACCTCACATGCAGAATTGGGCAACACAGGTGAAAAGACAGGTTTTTGGGTAGAAGAATTCGCAGCCCCTTATTACGCATTTAGAGATGCAGGCGTTGAAGTCACTCTTGTATCGCCAAATGGCGGCCAGCCCCCGATAGACCCTACAAGTACTCTTGCTGATTTTCAAACTGATGCAACTAAACGCTACGACGCAGACAGCGCCGCACAAGCATTAATGGCCAATACCAAAGTGCTTAGTGAAGTAAATTCGACAGATTTTGACGCGGTATTTTACCCAGGCGGCCACGGCCCACTATGGGACTTAGTAGAAAACACCGACTCTATTGCACTTATTGAAAGCTTTATTAAAGAGCAAAAGCCAGTAGCGGCTGTTTGCCATGCCAGTGCCGTATTTTTGAATACTAAAGATGCCGATGGTAATGCACTTGTTGCTGGTAAAAAAGTAACTGGTTTTACTAACAGTGAAGAAGCGGCAGTACAACTTACCGACATAGTGCCGTTTTTAGTAGAAGACGAACTGATTAAAAAAGGCGGCGACTATCAAAAAACAGATGACTGGGGTGTACTTGTACTCGAAGATGGCCTAGTAATTACCGGTCAAAACCCAGCAAGCTCAGAACTTGCTGCTAAAAAGCTACTAACCAAACTAGGTTAATAACGATTTATAAGTAAAAAGCACAGCATTTAATGCTGTGCTTTTTTAATTGCTTTGCATTAGCAAATACAATTCCTATACTGGCAACTATTAAGCTCAACTAGGACGATTATATGGCAACCAAGCCAACCACACGGTCATTACTAACAAGCAAACGCTTCGCTATTTTTAGTATTGTTACAATTTGCTTTGTGTTACAGCTAATTAATAGCTTACCTGGCATTAATCTTAATGGTTTTGGCATTTATCCGCGCAGCATTAATGGCTTAATTGGCATACTGAGCGCGCCATTTTTACATGGCAGTTGGTGGCACTTTGCCAGTAACATGCTGCCTTTTATGGTTTTAAGTTGGTTGATTTGCCAATACAGCGTTAAGCGTTTTTATAACGTATTTATTTTTACCGCATTAGTAGGTGGTTTTTTAGTATGGGCACTTGGTCGTAGTAATATTCATGTTGGTTTAAGTGGCGTTATATATGGGTTGTGGGGTTTTATACTTTGCTATGGCGTAATTAGACGTTCATTTAAATCCATTGTTATTGCTGTTGTCGTTGCCCTACTTTACAGCGGATTTGTTTGGGGTGTACTACCACAGCGCTTGCATATTTCGTTTGAAAGCCACTTATTTGGAGCATTGAGCGGATTGTTTTTAGGCTATAAATTAGCAAAATCCGACAAACTTAAAAGTCAAAAAACTCGCCTTTAATTTATTTTAATGGCCATATTTATTAATACATATATTTTTTATATGTATTTCATTTAAACAGAGGTTATTTTTATGAGTGATCAAAATCAATACACCCCACCCAAAGTTTGGACATGGGACAGTGAGAGTGGCGGTAAATTTGCCAGCATTAATCGCCCCATTGCCGGCGCAACTCATGACAAAACCTTACCTATTGGCGAGCACGCATTTCAGCTTTATTCGCTTGCTACACCAAATGGTCAAAAAGCCGCTATTATGTTTGAAGAGCTGTTAGAGCTGGGCTTAACCGATGCAGAATACGACGCATATTTAATCAGCATAGGTGATGGTGATCAGTTTGGTTCTGACTTTGTTGATATTAATCCAAATTCAAAAATTCCAGCGTTAATGGATCATTCAACCACGCCGCCAACGCGTATTTTTGAATCGGGCTCTATACTGCAATACCTAGCAGAAAAGTTTGATGTGCTTATACCTAAAGATTTAAAAGCTAAAACTGAATGTCGTAACTGGCTATTTTGGCAAATGGGCTCAGCGCCGTACTTAGGTGGTGGCTTTGGCCACTTTTATAGTTATGCACCCACTAAAATGCAATATCCTATTGATCGTTTCACCATGGAAACCAAGCGCCAGCTTGACGTGCTAAACCGCCATTTAAGTGCAAACGAATACATGGCAGGAGATGAGTACTCAATTGCCGATATCGCAATTTGGCCTTGGTATGGCTCTTTAGTGCTTGGCGACATTTATGATGCAGCTGAATTTTTAGATGTTGCCTCATACACTCACGTTGTACGTTGGGCTAAACAGGTTTCAAAGCGCCCTGGCGTAAAACGTGGTCGTCGCGTTAACCGCACATGGGGACCTGAAGAAGAGCAACTAGCAGAGCGCCACAGTAGTAGTGACTTTTAATCAAATCGCCTCCCCCCTTTATATAAATAATTATAAAGGGGTTTAATTCAGCCTACCTTGAATCATAGTTATATTTATTTTCTCTAGCTAGAGGTTTTCAGTGAAAACAAGGCGAGTTTACGCGTCAATAACCGGCCTATTGCATGAAAGTTCAACGCAGTTAGCGCTGAAAATAGCAGCTTGAGATAAGTTTATTGTTCGAAGAATAGGTTATATTACATAGCGTAAACTAATCGTATTTATAATTTATTACGTAATGGAGTGAGTAATTAATAATGAGGCTAACTCGTTTTTAGGGTTAGTATTTTATGCAAAACGATTTAAGCAAAAAAATAAACATAGTGTGGTTTAAACGCGATTTACGTCTTAGCGATCATCAACCATTAAAAAATGCATTTGGTAATGGCTTACCTACCCTACTACTTTATAACTTTGAGCCATTAATGCTTGAAGATGCACACTACAATGAGCGGCATTGGCGCTTTGTATATCAATCAATAGTTGAGTTAAATAATCAACTAACACGCTTTAATGCCTGCGTTTATATATTTAATTTAAACATGGGTGACTTACTTGAATCGTTAACGACGCAGTTTGAAATAGTTAATATTTTTAGCCATCAAGAAATAGGTTTAAACAATACCTTTGAGCGCGATAAAGCCATTAAAGTTTGGTGCCAACATAACCACATTAATTGGCAGGAGTCGCAAACAGGCGCAGTAATTCGCGGCAAAAAAAATCGTAATAATTGGAACGAGCGCTGGCAGCAAACAATGCAAGCACCTATCGCGGTTCCTAATTGGAAAAGTATAAAAACAATTACCCTCAATAATTACCAAGCACCTGAATTACCAAGCGCTTACACCCAAAATCACGACAGTTTTCAACAAGGCGGCCCGCTGCAAGCACGCACTGTATTACAGAGCTTTTTTGCCGAACGTGGTAAAGGCTATCAAAAAGGAATATCAAGCCCAAGTTTGAGCCAAGTACATTGCTCTCGGCTTTCGCCGTATTTAGCCTGGGGGAACATTAGCCTTAGGCAAGTGTACCAAATGGCCTTTGACGAATATCATTCAAAACATCCTGATAAAAGAGGCTGGAAGCGCCCACTTGCTGCGTTTGTATCGCGCTTGCATTGGCACTGCCACTTTATGCAAAAGTTTGAAAGCGAATGCTCTATGGAGTTTTTAGCACTTAATCCGGGTTATCACGTATTTCCGTATCGTGATGACGAACATGTAAAAAGCGATATTGAACGCTGGGCGCAAGGTCAAACAGGTATTCCAATTATTGACGCTTGCATGCGCTGTTTAAAAGCCACAGGTTATATAAACTTTAGAATGCGCGCCATGCTTGTAAGCTTTGTAACACATCATTTAAATATAAGCTGGCAGCAAGCAAGCTTTCCTCTTGCTAATTACTTTTTAGATTTTGAACCAGGAATTCACTACCTGCAAATTCAAATGCAAGCCTCGGTAACTGGCATTAATACTATTAGGCATTACAACCCAATAAAGCAGTCGGAAGATCAAGACCCAACTGGCGCGTTTATTAAAAAGTGGTGCCCCGAGCTTGAAAAACTCCCTATTGAATATTTACACCAGCCTTGGGAGCAAACTCCTATGGAAGCGCTATTTAACGATTTTAAGCTAGGGGAAGATTACCCCGAGCCCATACTTGATTTAACAGCAGCCTCAAAAGCAGCACGCGAGCGCTTATGGCAATACCGCGAGCGAGCAGATGTTAAACGCGCCATAGGAAGTATTCTTAGAAGGCACGTAGCAATTACAGCAAAAACAAGCCAAATAAAAAATAAAACCACTAACGATGGCTCATAAAAAGCAAAGCTTACCTCAAAAAACATGCCCCATTTGCAATAAACATTTTACGTGGCGTAAAAAATGGCAACGCGACTGGGACAATGTTATTTACTGCTCAAAGCGCTGTAAGTGCAATAAGCAATAATAGCTGGCGCTCATCTTGCATTAACCTTATAAATACAACGCTTTTTAGCTATTTTGTGATTATTTTTGCAAATAACACTCACCTAGTATGAAAAGCTTACCGCCAATGCAATAAGGAGAAGATGATGACAATTAAAAAATCTGCAAACTCAAAATGGTCTGGTGATATTAAAACAGGTAAAGGGAGTATTTCTACGCAAAGTGGCGCGCTTAATAATCAACCCTACGGATTTAATACCCGCTTTGAAGATAAACCCGGCTCAAACCCTGAAGAATTAGTAGCTGCGGCGCACAGTGCATGCTTTAGTATGGCATTATCGTTAGCATTAGGTGAAGCAGGGTTTACCGCCGACAACATTGATACCAAAGCGGTAGTTAGCTTAGATGAAGTAGACGATGGTTTTGCTGTTACCCACATTGCGCTTGAAGTTAATGCTAAAATTGCTGATATTGCAAACGAGCAGTTTCAAGCTTTATGCGATCAAACCAAAAAAGGCTGCCCTATTTCTAAACTAATGAATGCTGAAATATCACTCAAGGCTGAGCTGAACTAACTATTGTAAATACATTATTAAAACGCCGCATTTATTTGCGGCGCTATATTACATGCGTTTAGTTACATATTACCTAGCTCTATCATCATCGCGGTGTACATGCGCAAGTTAAGCTTTAGCTGCTCAAGGGTAATAAACTCATGCTCAGAGTGTCCGGTGTAACGCTTACCTGGCATTGATGGGCCAAACGATACCGCATTATCAAATAACTTAGCGTTAGTACCGCCGCCAATAGAGACAAAGCCGGCTTGTTGATCACCCGTAAAATGCTTAAAAATATCAAGTAATTTTTGCGCATGCGGCGCGCCATCAAGTAGCATAGGCGTACCAATAATAGTTTTAACATCATTTAGTGTTACATTGTTAGTGGCTTGCCATTTTGCTAGTGCACTGTCTATTTGCTGCTTTAACACCAACTCTTCTTTGCCCATAGGACGGCGCGCATTTACACTAAGCGTTAGGGCATTTCCCTCTCGTTCAATCACAGTGGGTGCCACTGTCATTGGCCCCATAAAATCATGTTTATAGGCAATATCGCCAAACTGTTTGCCATGAATATCTAAACCAATCAGCTGATTTACAAAGTTAATTAACTGCCCATCACTATTATTTTCAAGCGTTTGGCCTTTAAATATTTCGGCTAAATAAGCAATTGCATTAACACCCGACTCTGGCTCTGATGAATGCGCCGACACGCCTTTTACACTAATTGCGACAGCTGTATCGTCTTGCTGAGTAAAGCTAAACTCTACTTGCTTAAGCGTAATGGCTTTGGCTTTTAATTGAGTAAGTAACTTATCATCAGCATTATGCAGTACTAGGCTAGCGTCTTCAGGTATTTGGCTTACAAATGCACCACCTGCAACATCGCTAACATAAACACCTGTTTTTGCTGAGGTAGCATTGAACGTTGGCGCAATTAAACTCCAACCTTTTTCGGCCACCACTACTGGGTATGACGCATCTATTGTTACTGCGTACTTTGGCTGCTCATAGGTTTTCATAAACTCAGTAAGCGGGCCCCAGTCAGACTCCTCGGCCAAATAAATCATTAACTCAATACGGTTATTAAGCGTTATGCCTTTATCTTTAATGGCCTTCATGGCGTAAAGTGCGGTGGCAATTGCGCCTTTATCGTCCTCTGTACCGCGGCCAATTAAGCGCCCTGGCTCTGATGTTGTATCAATAATAAATGGGCTTTGCTGCCACTTACTTGCATTAGCTGGTTGCACGTCGCCGTGTGTTACTACGGTTACTTTATCGCTTTGCTCCCCAAGCCCTATTAATACTGTGTAGCCTAAATCCTGATAATCTAAACCCAGCTCAGCCGCTTTCATTTTTAGTAAGGCTTTAAAACCAATAAAGTCGGGATTTTGTGGTGCGCTAATATCGCTTTTATTCACAGTAGGAAATGATACTAAATTGGTTAGTGTATGTACCTGTGCGCTTTGGTAGGTATTTACGGCATAATCGGCAACACTATCAATATTTTTATTTAACTGTGCTTGAGCACTAAAGGCAAATAATGCAACACTGGCTAACGCTAACTTTTTCAAAACATTTCCCATTTAATTAATCACTAAGAAACATAATTATAACCTTGTGCACCTCACACAAACAGCGCTTTGCGGTAAAGTCACATAACAACCAGTGCAATTAGTTAAATATTTATATAGTTGCTTTTATACTTGGTGCTATATAATGCGCGCCTTAAAATTATGAGTATTAAAAATGAACCGTCGCAAAAAAATAGTTACTAAATTTCAAAAGAAAGATAAGCGCACCAATGCCAAATTACATAAAAGCAAAAAACCGGGTTATGTATCAAAAGCTGAGCGCGAAAAACTTGCTGCACAAGAAGTAGAGCAAGTAATTATTGAGCCAAATTTAGAACAAGAATAAGCGCTATTAATAGCGCTTATTTAATCAGCTTATTTAGCCTTAAAAGGGCTGAAGTGGTACAGGTAACGGGTAGCAACATAACCCACTACTGCTGTAGCAACAATTAATTCTAATACCGCTAAGTTATGTATTTTCTCAATGTATTGAGTATCTACTTGTTTGATTAGCATCCAAGAAGACATTTTAAATAAAGCGGTTGCACCAATTACCATGGGAAACGTAAAAGCAGCGTATCCTGGGCAAAATGGACGACGTAGTAGTTTAAAAAAAGCCACATAAATAATAAATGTCATCAATACGGCTATCCCAAATAGTAGGCCTACAATTATTGGTGATGGGTTAGTTTCTATAGTGAAATACCCAGCTAACGATAAGCTTGCCGGCGCTGCTAAAATAGCGAGGGTTGGCTGAGCCGCATCGGGTATTTGTTTAGCAAATATTATACGGTAAATCATCATAGGTAGCATGACAGCGTATATTATCATGCCAAAAATAAGGGCACCTTCTGCCAACCAAGCCAATGCAGGGTTACCTGAAAAAGCGACATCAGCAACAATAATGCCTACAGGTGGTACAAACCAGCTAGGTACCATATGTTCAATTTTAAAGTCGCGAGCACGATGCCCTACAAAGCTAATAAAAAAGCTTAAGTGTAACAAAAAGGCTAGTACCCACAATGCATCTCCTGCAATCGCATTTAGCTGCCCTAAAGAGTTAGAAACAACCATGGTAGCCATAGCAAAGGTAGGTACTACACTGCCCACTACCGGATGTGCTAAATCAGCTTTTAATAAATTAGGGTGTAATATAAATTTTATGCTCAATAGTACTAACAGCACACTGGCCAAAGCAGCACCTAAGTACTGACTGTAACCATTAAAATTTATAAAGCTTTCCCATGCCCAACCAAGGCTTGCAATACCTAGTGCTAATCCGCTCATTGGGGTCGGTGCCGCCATTACTTTTGTTTTAATACGATTAAACATGATTCAATTCCAAACTACCCTGCTTTATTTAGGTGAAGTATAGGCTTGCATTACGTTAAGTTAAATATGATTATATAAAACACCTGTTCAATAAAACTAAACACTTATGGCTTCATATATATGGCTTCACATATTTCACTAAAACAACTTAGCGTATTTGTTAGTATTACCCAGCATATAACACTAACAGCGGCCGCCGAAGCGTTATTTCTCTCTAAAGCGGCAGTGAGTATGGCACTTGCTGAGCTTGAAAAACAATTAGGCCACTCTTTATTTGATCGGGTTAATCATCGGCTTATTTTAAACCAAGAAGGACAAAAGCTGTTACCTTTAGCTGATGAGTTACTTAATAGGGCAAGTAGTATTGATGCTTTATTTACCGATAATGCTCAGATAGCAGGAACATTAAAAATAGGGGCCAGTGATACTATAGGGAATCATATTCTCCCCACTTTACTGAGCGACTTTAGAGAACAAGAAAAGCATTATTCACAGCAAATTTTTATCTCAAATTCAGCACTTATTTGTCAAAAACTCATCGATTTTGAGCTCGATATTGCGCTTATTGAAGGCCAAGCTCATCATGGCGATCTAATATCGAGTGTGTTTAGTCAAGATGAAATGTGTATTATTGCGCCATTATCACACCCACTTGGCACTAAAAAACAGATTAATTTTAGTGACTTAACTAATAGCCAATGGGTTTTAAGGGAGCCTGGGTCTGGTTCGCGTAACTTTTTTTTGCAGTCACTTGCCAATAATATTGAAAATTGGACCCAAAGTTTTGAGTTAAATACTACTGAGTCGATAATTAACTGTGTATCGGCAGGGCTAGGGCTTGGCTGTTTATCGTCACTTGCGGCGCAATATGCGCTTAAAAATGACCGCGTTAAACGCCTCCCCTTATCTAGCCCAATGCACAGGCAGTTTTGGCTTGTTATTCATAAAAGCAAATACCAAAGTCCACTGTTAAAGAAATTTATGGCATTTTGCCAGCAACGCTAAAGCCGAGTCGATAAAAGGGCCATAATAAATTACCATGGCCCTTGTTATTAATAATTAAACTTTAAAACGCGTAGCTCAATACTAGGTTTAATGATCTTCCCTGCCCTGCTAATTGCTCAAAGCCGGTTGCGTTATTTTTTTTATACTCAGCAATGCTAACCCCACCTAATGGTAGTTGATAGTACTGATCAAATAAATTTGTTACCTCAACACTGAGTGTAAATGCATTCCACACTGCTTTAGAACTTAAATTAACTAAATGGTAGCTATCGGTTTGGTTTTCAAAGCGGTTGTTATCTACTCTTGTTTTAGTATCGACCCATTGCCATAAAAGCGAGTTTTCAACATTGCCAATTTGCTGGCTAATACCAAGCTGGGTTTGCAATGGTTTAATTTGATAAAGCGGCTGAGTGCTAGAGTTACCATCGCGTTTGCCACGGGTGTTAGTTATATTTGCTTTTAACTGCCACTGACCTAACTGTTCAGATTGATAAATACTGGCACTTAAATCTACTTTAGCGCCATATAAAATGGCGTCTACATTAGTAAACTGCAAAATATTGCGACTATTACCGTCAATGCCTGAACTATTAAAGTTCCTTACTATGTCAGCATCAATATAATCACTCACATCGGTATACCAAATATTAGTGCTTACACGCCAGCTGTCGTCTTTTGCCAATTTAGTATAAGTAGCACTCATTGTATGTGCGGTTTCAACGCCAAGATCTGGGGTGCCAATATAACCATTACCATCGCCGTACCAGCCAATCATGGTGGTTGCCATATTGCTAACCCCCCAACTGTATCGCTCGTATAAGTTTGGCGCGCGATTTTTACGAGCAATACCAAGTTGCAGTTCATCAACGTTAGTTATTTGGTAATTAATTAATACGTTTGCATCAACTACAGTATCGGTTTTATTTCTACTCCCTGCATTAAACGTATTTGCTGCCATAGCGTCACTTGGCCCTATATGCATACCGCCCATGTGCATACCTGTGTTATATGCCTGTACTTCACTTACTTGGGTATTTATATTTTCAATACGCACACCCGTGTTTAACCATAGTTTTTTACTATTTTGGCTTTCATATTCTGCAACAAGTGCAATGCGTTCACGCTTTCCATTATTAATATTTTTATAGTCGTTTGGCCCCATCATGGCCGAGCCTGTAATACTTGGCCACCAATCATCAATACTATAATGGTAATATTCTTGAGCTAGCAATATGCTGCTATCGTTATCTAAATTTATACGCCATTTTAACTGGCTGCTTATATCTTCTGCGTCGGTTTTCATTGGCATCATGCCGATTTTTTCTGCGCTAAAAAATCCCATATCGTGTTTTACGCTATGCCAATTTACTTGTCCTGCAAACTCGCTGCTCGCAAATGCTCGCTTGTATTGCGCTGTAACCCCGTAACTGGTGTTATCTGTCATATCCATATACTGATTAGCAAAGCCTTGATACGGAATTTTTTGATGACTAAGCTTAACTACAACCTGCTGTTTATCGTCGCGTATAGCTGCGGTTAAACTGTGATTTTGGGCGCGATACAACGTATCAAGCACTACATCGCCGTTACCGTCTTCATAGCTGTTTGCATCACTAAACGAGCCCTGATAATTAACGCTAAGTGTATTACTTGCTAAACGTGCACCTACTCCAAAATTACGACCATTGTCAGCAGTGCTGTACTTTGCCGATACATAACCAGAATGCCATGCTAAATCGCTATTTTGAGTGTATTGCGGTGCAATAGAGTTAACACTTATTACACCTGCTATATTATCACCACCTGCACTTACCGGTGATACACCGGCAACCACATGATAAGACGTAACTTGGTTCGCCGAAATGTAAGACAACGGCGGATTCATTTGATTAGCGCATGCCGCCGTTATTTCTGCGCCATCAACTAATACTTTTACTCTGTCGCCCATTAAACCATTTAAAATAGGTAAATTAGATACGCCACCAGCAGCTGAAAAATCGACACCTAAATCACTTAATAGCGACTCTGTAGAGCCAAGTACTAAATGTTTATTTTGAGCATCCCCATGTACTTCAATCACTTCTAAAGATGTATCGTCGGCAAATACTAAAGGAGATAAAAGCCCACTTGTTAAAAACACTAAAGGTGAGAGTAAGTAAGGTGTACGGTATATTATTTTATGCGCCATTATTTTATTCTTTGGACTGCTATTATTAATGACGTAATTATACTGGATTCACCTTACTTGCATGCGCGACATAATGTCGCACTTTATTAACTATAATCAGCATTTTTAGCCAAGCTTATCTTTTTATATTAGGTTATTTGCCTCTCTAAATTAACCACACGACATTAAGATTTTATTAAAGTAATTAATTTACCTTTAACGGCCAGCTAATAGATGACGCCCTATGTTATTTGGCTTAAAATGGCCGCCTATTTATTCCCAGCATTTACAACAACACTTCTTTTGCTTTTTTCGCAGCAACAACACTTTACAGTTTGCTTGTTGCCCTAGTTTTTATGAATTAAACATTAATCTCAAAGGATTTTTATGACCGCTAATGTAGCGCCGCCATCTAATCAACTTAACCGAACAGCTATATTAATCGTGCTTGCGCTCGGTACTTTTATTTTAGGGTTATCTGAATTTTCGATGATGCCTATGCTGCCACTGATCAGTGAAACTTTTGGCTCAACGCCTTCGCAAAGTGGCTACGCTATAAGCGCTTATGCTTTAGGTGTTGTTGTTGGTGCGCCCATTTTAATGTTAACTACTGCAAACATGAGAAAACGCAAAGCGTTGCTTATATTTTTAAGCTTAATGTGTATTTCTAATAGCTTAAGCGCTTTTGCAACGTCACTTGAGCAATTGGTATTGTTTCGCTTTTTAAGTGGCTTGCCCCATGGTGCTTATTTTGGTGCAGCTATTTTATTAGCCTCTGAAATTGCCCCTGCAGGTAAGCGTGCAAGCTTTATGTCGAAAGTTTTTATGGGTTTGACCATTGCCACCATTGTTGGCGTACCTGTGGTAACTTTAGTAGGGCAAAACTTAAGCTGGCGTTACTGCTTAGCCGGTGCAGGTGTTTTAGCTTTTATTGCTTTTATTTTTGTATATAAAGTTGTGCCAAATATTGAAAACACTAAACCATCTAATTTACTTAATGAGTTTGGAGTATTAAAAAACAAGCTGGTTTGGTCTATTTTGGGTATTGTAATTATTGGTTTTGGTGGGGTATTTTGTATTTATACCTATGTTGCTGATACTATTTTAGAAGTAACCGAAACAGCGCCCTACACCATTTCGATTGCTATGGTGATGTTTGGTATTGGCTCAACATTAGGCAATTATGTATTAGGTAAAGCGGCAGATAAATCTGCAATTAAAACGACTGGCTTAGTACTGGTTTGCACTATTGTATTTGCCTTTGCTTATGTAACCGCAAGCCATAACATTTGGCTGCTTTATGGGGTTATATTTTTTATTGGCTGCAGTTTAGGTTTAGCAACGCTAGTACAAACCTTACTAATGGATGTGTCTCCTAATGGGCATGCCATGATAGGCGCGTTAGTACAGTGTGCTTTTAATGTTGCTAATGCAATTGGCCCTTGGGTTGGAGGCATTGCAATTGCGCAAGGTGCCGCGCCAAATCAAACAGGCTATGTTGCCGCTGCTCTTTTTGTTGGTGGGTTTATTATGTGGTTACTTAGCTACTTACAAATGAGCAATAAATCGTTTGTAGCAAAAGAGGCTTAATAGTTAACTAAAAAGAGCCGCTAATTTGCGGCTCTTTTTATTTTTAATTACTAAGTGTAATTAAACACTTAACGATGCCATATCAATAACAAAACGATAACGAACGTCAGACTTTTCCATTCGCTCATAAGCTGTATTTATTTCATCAATATTGATCATTTCACATTCGGGTAAGACATTATGCTCGCCACAAAAATCAAGCATTTGCTGCGTTTGTGCAATACCACCAATAAGTGAGCCTGCAATACGGCGACGCCCCATTAATAATGGCACTGTGCTTAGCTCATCAACCGGGCCAACCTGACCAACAATAACCAGTGTACCATCAATATCTAGCAGTGGTGTGTAAATAGATAAATCGTGCTTTACCGGTACGGTATCAATAATAACGTCGAAGGCTGACTGCGCACTTTTCATTGCATCATCGTTTGACGACACTAAATAATGCTGGGCACCTAGTTTAACCGCATCGTCTTTTTTAGACTCACTACGGCCAACTACCGTAACGCTTGCGCCCATAGCGACAGCGTTTTTAACCGCCATATGACCAAGCCCACCTAAACCAACCACAGCAACACGACTGCCTTTTTTAACGCCCCACTTATGTAATGGCGAGTAGGTAGTAATGCCTGCACACAACAGCGGTGCAACACGCGACAGCTCTAAGTTTTTAGGTACTGAGAGTACGAACTCTTCACGCACTACAACATGTTTAGCATACCCACCTTGGGTCATATCGCCGTTAACACGATCTGTTCCTGCGTATGTGCCTACCATGCCTTCACGGCAAAACTGCTCTTCGTTATTATCGCACTGATCGCAACTTTTACATGAGTCGACCATACAGCCAACAGCAACCGTATCGCCTTGCTTATATTTTGTAACGTCGCTACCTACCGACATAACCTTACCAACAATTTCGTGTCCGGGTACTAACGGGTAGCGACTACCGCCCCAATCATTACGTACCGCGTGCAAGTCTGAATGACAAACTCCACAGTATAATATTTCAATTTCTACATCGTTATTTCGTAAATCGCGGCGCTCAAAAGAAAACTCGGTGAGTTCTGAACCTTGGCTTTTTGCTGCATATCCTACTGTTTTCATAATAACTCCATAGTATGTTAAAAATATAAATACCAAATAAGTATACTTGCTTAGCTGTGAACACTAACTGATGATAAAAAACCCAAGCCGTACGCTTGGGTTCCATTTGATTGCTGATAACTTAATTGTTAGTAACTTAACATTTAGGTTTGCCCTAATTATTTTGCCAGTACCGCGTTTAATTCATCTACAAATGTATGAATACGCTCTGCATTTTTACCTAAATCACTGCGACCAATACGCGACTTACTACGAATATCAACAAAACGCTGAGAGCCTTCATCTTTAATACGCACCACTATATCGTCTTTAAAACCAAACCAGGTGGTGGTCTCGGTTGCTTCAACAATCCCTTGGCTGGCATCGCTATTAACTAACTCCCAACCCAAATTTTTAATCGCTTGCACTGTAGCCACTACTAGCTCACTTTTTGGGTAAGCATAATTAAGGGTAGTCAGTTCTGGGTAAGCTTTAAGCTGTTGCGCAGCCGTTTCTGCCCCGGCATAAGCCACTGGGTTTGGCGCATCGGCACGCAGTGGTGCAATAGCTACAAACTTTGGTGGATTAACTACGTCTGTCGAAATATCATGAATTGGCGGCACACTTTTCGCTTTATCCATCATATTAAGCGGCATAAAAATAGCAATACCCGCAAATACAACGGCCACTATAGTACTACTTACAGTGGCTGTTTTACGCATAAATATAACCTGCACCAAAAGTAATACAAGCGCAGCTCCCCCCACGTAAACACCAAACCTAAATCCAGCAAACGCAGTGCCTAATTCAACAACGCCAAATTTATATAATGGCCCGGGCAATACAACCATTAAAAAGGCGATTAAACTCACCAAACTTACTAAAACTTTCATTAATTTACTCCATTACATGAATTTTTTATTCGCAAACAGTTTTATACTGTTTGCGATGGAATTTGGGTTACATTAATAACGAATTAAACCATAAAATCTAATGTCGACTGATTAAAGTATCTTAAGTTTGGAAATATATCACCTAATTCTGATGCAGGAACACCAAACCACTTAGCTAGTGTGGCAAAATATTGCTCATTTGCAACACTTGGTATTAATCGCCCTCGGCCGGTATCTTGTGGTCCGCCTAAATGTTGAGTTAATAACTCCCCATATATATTGGCGCCTTTAACTGCGCCTCCCATAACGATTTGGTTTCCTGCCCAACCATGATCCGTGCCATCGCCATTAGATGTTAGCGTACGGCCAAAGTCCGACATAGTAAACGACGTTACTTTGTCAGCCATATTCAGCTCATTCATCGCACTATTAAACTCGTTAAGTCCTTGTGCTAGTGTGCTAAGCAATGCAGGGTGAGTATTCAATTGATTATCGTGTGTATCAAACCCTCCCATAGAAACAAAAAACACTTGGCGCTGCGTACTTAACTTTGCTTGCACACTAATCGCCTTAGCTACCGCAGCTAGTTGCTTCGACAACCCTGTATCGCTAAATGAGGTAATAAGTTCAGGGGCGGCTTCAAGCGCACTATTCATTGTTTGGGTATTTCTAATCGCTGAATTAAAACTATTAGCGTAAGCACCCGTTAATGGATGATTCGTATTACCCATTATACGGTTCATAATATTGGTTACATGCTCAGTTCTTGGCTGATAACCGCCAAAAGCGTTTACTTTACTTATACCGCTTTTATTAAGCGAAAACGCCTTAGTTTGCGCGCCTGTTTGCCAAAGATTGGTGCCATCGAGCGATATGTTTGCAGCAAACTGATCTTGCTGATTTAAGCGCTCTAGCAAACGCGCTCCCCAACCATTATTTAGCGATTCCTTTTCACGACCATACATCCACGCTGCTTGTTGATTGTTATGTGAAAACAAGTGTTGAGGCAGCGGTACTGCTTTATTTTTATAATCGTCAAGCGTGGTTGGTGCAAGCAAAGTACCTACTCCGCCAACAAATGCCAAGTTAGCCGAATCAAACACACTTTGCATGGGTGCAAGCGCTGGGTGCAGCCCTACACCACCAGCAAACGACGAATTAGTATTAAGCGCAATAGGCGAAGCAACCGCCAAGTTTTGCCTGCTTTTTTCATACAAATTTCGTTGCTCGCCCTCTAACGACATTAGCATATTTAGTGAATCGTTACCGCCATATAAAAATATACATACTAGGGCTTTATAATCACCCAATTCAATAGCATTTGTTGAACCCGTTAATGCTTGAAGTTGTAAGCTGGTTAGCGCCGCTGCCGACACCCCGCCTTTTAAACATAATGACAAAAATTGCCTTCTATTTATGCTCATTATGCCTCTCCTAATACTGCAAATTAAATTCAGGTGAAATAGCAATCATATAAAGTAAATACGATACCCGCTGACGATCTTGATTATCAATAAAATAGGCACTTAAATCGAGTAACGCCTGGCGTGTTTCGTGGCTCATTGAACCGGCAAAATACAACACATTGTACTGATCAAGTAACGACTCTATGCCATAATTTTTTAGATGGTTCATATCGTTTTTAATATAGACGTATAGTAATTTTGGACTTAAAGATGTTTTTCCTTCAGCCGCATTCCACACTAAATCTGCAAAGTGCTTATTCATTATGCCAATTATTGTAGAGTCATTTGCTATTTGTAACTCTGGAGCAACTAAGCCATCACTACGTAAATAAACAGGTTGGTAATCGGGCCTGTAAAAGTTAAATACTGAGGGCGACTTCATTGGCCCCTGTCCATAGGTATTGTATAAACCCCACGTGTTGTAATAACCGTTACCGGTTTTAGCATCTAGATTTCGCCAAAACTGTATTGTGGTTATCAGTGGCTCTTTTAGTTTCCCTTGATAATTTAAAACACTGCCAAAATGGCGTGCCTCATCATCTAAATAAATAGCCTTTATTACCGCGGCTAAATCTCCTCGTACTCCAGCGCCGTTATCATTAAAAACACGAGCAACACGGGTAACATATTGCGGTGTTGGGTTTGAGGTAATTAAACGCTGTA
Source organism: Pseudoalteromonas sp. SR45-4 (assembly GCF_014163535.1). Lineage (NCBI taxonomy): Bacteria > Pseudomonadati > Pseudomonadota > Gammaproteobacteria > Alteromonadales > Pseudoalteromonadaceae > Pseudoalteromonas > Pseudoalteromonas sp. SR45-4. Next base: position 8,897 of record NZ_JACJDO010000026.1, on the reverse strand, counting down.
TGAGTTGTTTACTAATAAATGGCGCTACATTATTGTGATTAAATAGGTTATCGAGCGCTATTTGCAGTGTTTCTTCTGGTCCGTAGCCCTCGGGGATAATTTCGCCATTTAACAATGTTTTTTGTTTACTAGAGTGATACTCGCTAAACGCTTTCATTGGATTTACATAATCACGTTTTTTTTTCTTAAAAGTTTCACTAGCTGCAAATGTCCACCCAGTAAAAACGCGCGCAAATCCTTCTATTTGAGCCTGACCGTAGGTGGCAATTGTATTACCTTGCGCATCAAGCTTTGGAGTAGCGTCTAAATTTAACTCTTCAAGGCCTATTGTAAATAACTGCATTACTTCGCGGGCGTAGTTTTCATCTGGGCGAATATTAAGCTCATCATTTGCCTTTTCATTCCCTAAATGGCTTAAAAAAGTACCCATAATTGGCGACAGCGTTACGTCTTCTAGTAGCTCTCTATAGTTACCAAAAGCATGTTTAAGCAAAATATCGTAGTAAGTGATCATGCCCTCGGGCTGATTACCTACATTACTACTTGCATCCGATACAACCAATATTTGACTCAATGCAAAGGCAACACGTTGGCGTAGTTGATCGTCGCTATGCAACACCCCCTTCCACCACGCATCAATCCTATTAATATACTGAAATTTGTTTTCATCAGGGCTTTTCACTAAATAACCACGATGGTAGTTAATTGGTAACGCCATTTGTTGCTCAAGCCACTGCTGTTCGCTTAACCCTTGAGCTTGGCGTATTTCACTTAATGTGGGGCCCATACTGCCTTGCTGTAATATACGTGCGGCAGCAGTTTCATCCATACTATTACGCGCAACAAAACTCACAGTTTTAACGTTGGTAGCCCCTTCATTATCGGTTGCCGTTACGCTAAAAGCGTACTCCATTGCTGCATGGCTTTGCGCATCTGGTAAAGTAATAGTGATACTACTGGCATTTACAGGTGCATTAAGTACTTTAAGCCCCGCAGTTTGTTCCCACACAACACTACTGATAACGCCATCGGCATCGCCAACTGTTGCATTTAAATCAATAGTTTGACCTTTAACTATATCGTTTTTGATATTGGTTATTGATAGAGAGGGGATTTTATTTGTGCTTACAACTGGTGTCTCATCTGAGCCAGAGCCACCGCAAGCACTGATAAACAAAGCAGAGCTTGCTAGTAAAAAAGTTCTATAGTACATGTAAATTTGTTCTCACCTTTAATTAAAGCACAACAGTGCTTACTGCAATTAACACATCAATTGAAACATAAAAATTACATACTTACTCTTTATTTTTTGTAACCGAAACTTGACTAATTAGCAAAAATGCACAAACTACGGGGGTTAAACTAGCCAGAGCCTTATTATTTATGAAAACAGAAATTAGCTATCGTTTTGAATCTTCTCAAGTTGCCAACCGATTTATACATCTACTTAAAAATTGGCCCATTAATGATGTAAAAACAAAATTATTTAATGGCGGCAATTGCGTAAAGGTTAATTATGACTATGACGAGAGTGGTTTTGACTACACAGTTGCAGAGCTTGACGATTTAGCCGAAATACACGGCGGTAAAGAAATTTAAAAACAATGCTTATATATTTTGAAGTGTTTTTGGCTGGATCTACTTTTTTTAAAACTGATGGATTGTTGATTAGTAACTATAAATTAAACAAAAAAAGCACTATGGTTTAATTAAACCATAGTGCTGCTGTTTATCGTTATTTATCGAAATGAATAACAGTGCGAATACTTTCGCCTCTGCGCATTAAATCGAACGATTCGTTAATATCTTCAAGTCCCATTGTATGGGTAATAAAGTCACTTAACTTAAATTCACCCGCTAAATAACGTTCTACATAATCAGGTAATTCGCTGCGACCTTTAACCCCACCAAATGCTGAACCTCTCCATACTCTACCCGTTACCAATTGGAACGGACGGGTTGAAATTTCTTGCCCCGCACCAGCAACACCAATAACCACAGACTCACCCCAGCCTTTATGGCAGCACTCTAGCGCAGAGCGCATTAGGTTAACATTACCAATACACTCAAACGAGTAATCAACACCGCCATCGGTCAACTCTACAATTAAATCTTGAATTGGTTTGTCGTAGTCTTTAGGGTTAATAAAGTCGGTAGCGCCTAGTTTTTTTGCTAATTCAAACTTACTTTCGTTAATATCTATAGCAATAATTCGGCTCGCTTTAGCCATAGTTGCGCCAATAACTGCCGACAAGCCTATGCCACCAAGGCCAAATATAGCTACTGTTGCGCCTTCTTCAACTTTTGCAGTATTCATTACCGCGCCCATGCCGGTTGTAACACCACAGCCTAATAAACACACCTCTTCTAATGGTGCAGATTTATTAACTTTTGCTAACGAAATTTCTGGTAATACCGTGTATTCAGAGAAAGTTGAACAACCCATATAATGAAAAATTGGCTGTCCGTCTTTGTAAAAACGAGTGGTGCCATCAGGCATTAAGCCTTTACCTTGAGTTTCACGAATTTTTTGACACAAGTTAGTTTTACCCGATAAACAAAACTTACACTCGCCACACTCTGGTGTATATAAAGGAATAACGTGATCCCCAACTTTTACACTCGTTACGCCCTCGCCAACTTGCTCAACGATACCACCGCCTTCGTGGCCTAAAATAACCGGAAAAATCCCTTCAGGATCATCGCCAGACAAAGTAAAAGCATCGGTATGACAAACTCCAGAGGCAATAACTTTAACTAATACTTCGCCCTTGCGCGGCAGCATTACGTCAATTTCTTCGATAGATAAAGGCTGTTTTGGACCCCATGCTATAGCGGCTTTCGATTTTATAAACTTATCTGACATCTCGTTCTCTCTTAATTAATAAATTATTTAATATAAATGAACGTAAACACGTATTTTAGTTTAGTTCAGTTACCTTAATAATGCGCTGCTGCATATTATTTTTGGCTTAGAATTATGCTATTCATTTTAAAGCAATTAATGGCTATGCCCTTGTGATAGGTTAATCATTGCAATGCCTATGGCCACCAATGCCATTCCTAACCAAGTGGATAGTTCTAAATGCTGTTTATATACAAGGGTAGATAGTAGCGTAACGGTAACAATAGCTAATCCTGCCCACATCGCATGCACAATACCTACAGGCATGCCTTTCATTGCTTGGCCTAAAAAAACAAACGCAGCCAAATGGCCCAATAACACCACTATGCTGGGCAGTAACCTAGTAAAGCCATCTGTTTGTTTTAATGCCACATGCGACATTGCTTCTGCAATAACACCTAAAAATAAAAATACCCAACTCATATTTTTTCCTATTTATTTTGCGAGCTGTTGTATTAATGTCGATAACGTTATATCGACGATTTAACTTATTCACAGCATGTTTGTGTTGATGGCTGCTATTATATTTGTTTCTGTAAAAATGATAATATGCTATTTTTGAAATTAACTTGTACATATAGGTAACAATCATGCAGTGGGAAGGTATTAGTGAATTTGTACACGTTGCTGAAAATGCCAGCTTTACGCAAGCCTCAAAAAAAATGGCAATATCTACAGCGCAAGTAAGCAGGCAAATTAGTGCGCTCGAAAACCGGCTGAATGTGAAGCTGTTTTATCGCACTACGCGCAAAGTGTCGTTAACTGAAGAAGGCCGAGTGTTTTATCAGCATTGCCGCAGCGTGCTTGATGGCTTAGATGCTGCAGAGCGGGCTATAACTAATTTACAAACAACGCCCCAAGGTAAAATAAAGCTTACGGCTTCGGTAACTTATGGAGAGCAGCAAGTACTGCCTTTGGTTTCTGACTTTATGCTGCAATATAGTGAGGTCGCGGTTTCTGCTTACTTGAGTAATCAACAAATTGACTTAGTTGAAGGCGGATACGATTTAGCTATACGTATTGGTAAGCTGGCCGACTCGTCAATGATGGCAAAAAAACTCGGAACCAGAACCAGTTATGTGTGCGCATCGCCAGAATATCTGGAAAAACACGGCATACCACATGCAATTTCTGAACTGAGTAAACATAGTTGCCTACTAGGCACGCTTGATTATTGGCACTTTATGGAATCGGGAAAAGAAAAAAACATTCGCGTTGCCGGTAAGCTAAGATACAACAGTGGCTATAGCCTAGCGGATGCAGCATTAAAAGGATTAGGAATAGTACAACTGCCCGATTACTACGTGCAAAATCACCTGCAAAGTGGTGAACTAATTACCTTATTAGATAGCTATCGGGTGCCTGATGAAGGCATTTGGGCCATATACCCTCATAATCGTCACTTATCGCCAAAAATAAGGTTATTGGTCGACTATTTAGCAAAGCATCTTAGTTAGTATTTACGTACTTGAATAATATTAATCTCGAATTTAACTGTGAGGTTAATATTATTACTTCAACTAAGTACACGCTCACATTTTACTTTTCACTTTGTTAGTTGCAATACTGGTTGCAGGGCTATCGGGCCAAAAATGCTTGGGGTAACGCCCTTTCATTTCTTTTTGTACATCGCGATAACTGGTATTCCAAAAGTGTGCTAAATCTTGAGTAAGTTGCAACGAGCGTTTCCCCGGCGACAATAACTCCATCAGCAGTGGCAATTTCCCCTGCGCCAACAACGGCGTGCTGGTCATACCGTATACTTCTTGCATACGTACACTGAGCTTTGCAGGGCCTTCAAGCTGATATTCAATCCTAATATTAGAGCCGCTCGCTACCGTTAAACGCAGTGGCAGTAAGCTTTTTAAGGCACTTTGTTGTTGCCAGTCAAAACAATTTTGTAATGCCTCAAAGTAGTTAAACTTTTTAAGCTGCTCCAGGGTTTTAATATCTTGTAAAAATACACCTAGCCACTGCGGTGCCGTTTGAATAAGTTGTTGCTCGTTAATTTTCGGAAACTTTTCGCTCATTAGCTTACTTGCTAAGCTCATTCTAATTAATAGTTGCTCAGCGTCTTTTTGTTCATTAAACAGTGCAAAGCCATGTTTAGTAAATAAATTTAACCATGCTTTGGCGCGCTCACTTTTATCGAGTTTTTGCGCACTTGGCTGGCTAGTAAGCGTAATAGCGCCAAGTTTCACTTCGTCTTGATGGATAAAGCGTGCGGTTTTTTCATCAAACTCACAGCGAGTTTGCATGCTAAATAAATGCGGCAAATAGGCTTGCAGCTCAAATGGGCTAAGTGATGTGGCACTAAAAATACGCCCGCCTTTGTGCCCGCCCATAGTGGCAATTGCAAGGTAGTCGTCGTTATGCCAGTAATCGCGGTTTAGCTCAGCGCCTGCACCATTGGCAAGTAAGTAACCATTGCCACGCTTTTTCGCGATTCGATCGGGGTAAGCAAGCGCCACCAGCAAGCTTAAGTGCTCGGTATTTAAATCGCCATTTGACTCCTTTACTTTTAAGCGACTTTGCCAATATTTTAATTGCTGCTTGAATACCTGATGTGGCCGTTGTTGTTGGCTATGCAGCGCTAAGCTTAGCTCATTAGCAGTATTAACTCGGCTTTCAAGTAATGCCACCAAATAAATAGCGAGTCGATAAATACCGGGGAGTGCTTGCTCTAATGCCTGCGCTTTTAATAGCATATGCGCCAAACGAATATCAGCGCCAAAGCCTAACATTTTACTGCCAAGCGGTGTGAGCTTACCTTTGCTGTCTATGGCTTCAAGCATGCTAAGTAAGTTACTTGCCTGTATGCCTTGCTGCTCAGTAGGCTTATCAAGCAAGGTTAGCTCCTCAATGCTTGCCCCCCACTGCTTAGCTTCTAGCATTAGTTGGCTTATGTCTGATGTGAGTATTTCGGGATTCTCGTGACTATTACGGCGCTCAAAAGTTTGCTTAGAGCCAAGCCTATAAACCACACCTGGCTCTATTCGCCCTGCACGCCCTGCACGCTGCACTGCCGATGAGCGCGATATGCTTTGTGTTGTGAGTTCAGTAACACCGGTTTTTAAATTAAAGGTCGCGGCGCGGCGTTTACCGCTATCAATCACAATCCTTATGCCTTCAATGGTTAAGCTAGTTTCGGCCACATTGGTAGTAAGTACCACCTTGCGCATCCCTTCAGGCGCAGGAGCAATAGCTGCTTGCTGGTTGGCTTTATCTTGCTCGCCAAATAGCGTTGCCACTATACAATTGTTTGGTAAGTCAGTGAGTGCTTGTTGTACCCTGAGTATTTCGTGCTGCCCTGGTAAAAACACCAACGCGCTGCCTGTTTGCTCACTCAGTGCTTGTTTTATTATAGTGGGGATTGCATCAAGCCAGCGGCTTTCATCTTTTATGGGTATATATACTTCATCTATTGGATAGCTGCGCCCATTTGATTGAATTACAGGGCAAGCAAAAAACTCAGTGTAGCGCTGGGTATCAAGGGTTGCCGACATCAACATTATGGTTAAATCTTCGCGCAGCGCACTTTGGGTCTCTAACGCAAATGCCAATGAAGTATCGGCTGCAATAGAGCGCTCATGAAACTCATCAAATATCAGTAAATCAACAGCGCTAAGCTCAGGATCGTTTTGCAGCATGCGGGTAAGCATACCTTCGGTAACTATTTCAAGGCGCGTATTAACACTTACTTTGCTCTCACCTCTTATACGCAGGCCAACACTTTGGCCAACACTCTCGTTTTGACACTTTGCCAAGTAACTAGCAATATTACGCGCAGCTAAACGACGCGGCTCTAGCATTACAATACGTTTAAAGTGCCCATCACGCATAAGTTGCAGCGGCAACCAAGTAGACTTACCTGCACCCGGCGGCGCTTGCAGTAGCGTAATTGGGTTGCTTTGTAATGTTATTACGAGTTGTTGATATATGTTTTGAACCGGCAGCACAGCTATTTACCCTAAATTGCTTTACCGGCATTGTAACAAAAAACCGCAGCGTGACTGCGGTTGATGTTTAATAATTAATACTCTTTTACAAGCAACTAAGCTCAATAGGTTGCCCATTAGCTACCCACTTTCTACCTATTAACTCTCTACTAGCTACCCGATACCATTCTAATTCGCTCTGCGGGTACGCGCAATTGCTGCATTAAATACACTTTAAACGACTCTGCATAAGGCTGATCATCTACGGCTTTTTGCATGCATAATAGCCAAGCTTCACTTTCGGCAACGCCTACCGCCAAGTGTTTATGCGCCTGGGGAATGTTAATGCTGCCAAAATGCTCCGCGTACAGCTTAGGTCCGCCCATCCAACCTGACAAAAAGTAAGCTAACTTTTTACGCGACTGCGACAAGTCTTTACTGTGCATATCTCTTATGTGCTTAGCCTCTTTTAACTGTTGCATATAATCATAAAATGCATCAACCAGCTGGGTAATACCTACTAACTCCCCCGCCATTTTGTAAGAGCAATCTCCTACGCCATATTCACACACTTTAGTATCCATAACTCACTCATACCGTCTGTTTTATCGCAACATAATAACTTAAAACCTATATTGGATAAGCAATTATTACAAACTGCTATGTATATTTTGTATGCATTTAAAGAAGGACCACATAATTACACCCACCTTTTAGCCTTACTCTATTTATGATTGATATTAAGCTACTGATATTAATTACAAAAAATATTTATGCTTTTTTTTGGTATACGACTTGCTACTTTATAGTTGACTGTTAATTTCACTAATCTAAAGTAAGGAGCTACTTATGAACAGCGATCGTATCAAAGGTAATTGGAAAGAACTTAAAGGTAAAGCGCAACGTAAATGGGGCGACATAACCGACGATGATTTAGATAAAATTGAAGGTAGCCGCAAAGAGTTAGTTGGCAAAATTCAACAGCAATACGGTAAGTCGAAAGAAGAAGCCGAACGCGAAGTTGATGAATTTGAAAAAGACCATTAATTTTAGCTATTAGCTACTTAAAAATAACCGCCTTTGTTGAGGGCGTTCAGAATTCTGTGTCAGCTTAAATTGCTAAATATCTAGCACACCATCTAACCTACCTTCGAAGTGGATGGCCAATTGCGACAATGTCAGATTCCAGTTATGGATTGGCATTGTCCATTTCTTTGAGGCATTTAATATGCCTGCAACACATAACTATAACGACCATTTTTAAACGTATAATTATGATTGCCACCACTGCCTTCAAATGTAATATCGCCATTTAGTAAAACCATATCAGGCTTGTCGCTTGGCTTTTTATCAATACCCCATACTGCATAACGAAAATTATGATCGCCTAAATCATCAACACGAATATGGTAGTTAGCTGTTTTCCAATCAAGTACTGGCTTTTCAAAAGTATTGATACTTGCATGCAAAGATTGCTTACCTTGTTCTATTCAGCTTTTAGCAAGTGCCTGCTCTTTAGCGTTTTGGGTATTTACAGCAATAATTTTACCGTCGGTATCTACCCACATAACGCCGCTATTGAGCATAATGCCGCGCCAACCTACACTATCCCAATCGGTATCAATGTTTGAACTGGCAATAACTGCGGTGAGCTCATCATTAAATACTTCATCAAAGCGGTTAATAAGCTCAGTCTCATCTTTAATGTCTGGTATAGGATATAGAAACATAGAATGACACCCACCCTAATAATTAATCCCTTTGGTGTTTATCTAAATAAACATTGCTGAGCTTAAAATCCCCTTAGCTTTGACAATCTCTCTGCTTATTAAAATAATATTCAAATAACGCTGTTTTTATTCATTTTTAGGCATGCAAAATACTGTGCTTTCACAGAACATAGAATGACACCCACCCTAATAATTAATCCCTTTGGTGTTTATCTAAACAAACATTGCTAGGCTTAAAAGCATCCTTAATTTTTAAAATCCCTCTGCTTATTCAAATAACGCGTATTAAACTGCTTTTTTATTCATTTTTAGGCATGCGAAATA